>JAEUTM010000125.1 GCA_016788025.1 Bacteroidia bacterium | reverse complement strand
GTAAAACAGAAACATGATTAACCTTGTCTCTTAACACGAAATAATAAATAACCAATAATTAATAATAACATGAACAACACAAACTGGAACCTGGACCCTGCTCATAGTGAGATTGGGTTTAAAGTAAAACACATGATGATTACAAACGTAAGCGGAGCATTTACAGACTTTAATGTAGAGGCTACTTCCGAAGGAGATGATTTCACAAAAGGCAATATTAACTTTAACGCTAAAACGGCCTCAGTGAATACCAAATCTGAACAACGCGACGGACATTTACGTTCGCCTGAGTTTTTTGATTCGGAAAAATACCCCGAAATGAAATTCAAAGGCACCAGCTACGAAAAAGTAAGCGGCGATCATTATAAACTGAACGGTAACTTAACCATTAAAGATGTGACTAAACCGGTAAGTCTCGATGTTGAATACGGCGGAGTGAATAAAGATCCTTGGGGTAATACCAAAGCAGGATTTACACTTAACGGAAAAATCAATCGTAAAGATTTTGGTTTAAACTGGAACGCAGCGCTTGAAACAGGCGGCGTGATGGTAAGCGAAGAAGTAAAGATCAACGCTGAAATTCAACTCGTAAAAGCTCAATAAGTTAATTTAGAACTTCAAAAAATCAAGGTCTCCGCTCTGTCCCCAGATCTCAATCGAAGGGAAGTTGAAGGAAGACCTTGATTTTTTATTTAATTATTTGGTGTGCCGGCATCTATCCAGCAAACAATAGTGCTCTTCTGCGCGTTTGTTAATGTTGAACCCTGAGGCATGGTTCCCGCCAAAACCGCTGAGCGAATTCCTGCCGCAGCATTTTTTATCTGGGTGTAATTTGTAAGCGCTCCAGGTCCATTTCCACTTCCACTGGCATGACAACCATTCCCGGCACAACTCGACGCAATAAGCGGGCTAACCGCTGAAGCAAAGGAGGGCGTACCGCCCGAACAGTCGGGCACAGTTTCTGCTTTGGTATCTTCCTTCTTCTTTTTACAGGAGCCAATAAGAAGGCCAAGAACAAGTGGTAACAAAAGTAATTTTTTCATAGTTTTTATTTTTAGCCCGGAGCAACCTGCTCCAGGATTGTTTTGCCTCAATTTATTAATTCCACAAATAGCTTCAACACGAATCTGATAATTTTAATTATTTTCACACCATTCCGATATGAAAATAATAAACCTTATCCTCTGTATGTTCTTTTTCAGCGCCTTGTTTGCTCAGGAAGAAACTGCTGTTCTAAAAACGCTCACCGGTAACATCGAAGGAACGCTTCTAATACCCGAGCAGAAAACAAATATCCCTGTAGTGCTGATCATATCCGGTTCGGGTCCTACCGATCGTAACGGGAACCAGGACGAGATGGAAAACAACAGTCTCAAAATGCTTGCCGAACAATTTAATAAAATCGGAGTTGCCTCGCTCCGTTATGATAAAAGAGGTATCGGCCAAAGTTCAGAGGTAAGCAATAAGGATGAAATGGAAATGAGGATCGAAACATTTATGGAAGATGTGAGAAGCTGGATAGACTTGTTAGCGGCAGATAAACGTTTTTCTAAAATTATAGTTGCCGGTCACAGCGAAGGTTCGCTTTTAGGCATGGTTGCTTCGGTAAATAACAAAAAGGTGAAAGGATTTATCTCCATTGCCGGTGCGGGCCGTCCGGCTGATGAAGTAATAAAGGAGCAGCTTTCTACAGCGCCCGACGAAATAAAAAACAAAATGTATGAAATGCTTGATAAATTAAAACGAGGCGATAGTCTCGGCGATGTTCCCCCTTTTTTCTATGCACTTTTCAGACCAACCATACAACCTTACATGAAGTCGTGGTTAAAATACAATCCACAGGATGAAATAAAAAAACTGAACATGCCGGTTCTGATTTTAAATGGAGATAAAGACATACAGGTTGGCACGAAAGACGCTGAACTGCTTGCTAAAGCGAATCCAAAAGCTCAGCTTAAAATAATAAAAGGAATGAATCATGTGTTAAAAACCTGTGATACCCTGGACAAGAAAATTCAGATAAGCACTACCTATAACAATCCCAGCCTACCCTTAAATGAAGAGTTATGCAAAGAAATCGCCACTTTCATGACTGCTTTTATCGAACCAACAAGTCCGAAAATGAAGAAATAAGCGACATTTGCAGGTTATTATTCTTTTATTACCTTTATCAAAAGCAGCTAAGAGGCTATTTTTAACACACCGTATATGACCATGCTTTTAGCAAAAACGCGTCCGGGTAAAGGCTTCTCAGGGTATATCACAACCCTACTCGTTATCTTATCTTTTTTGAGTTTAACTATTTTTGCTCAGCCCGCAACCAATGTATTTCCATTGAGCCCGTTGGCAACCAAAACCCTGGTGGACAGCCTTGCCAACCAGATCACTAAATATTATGTTCTTAAAGACCAGGCTTTAAAAATGGCGAGTTACATCCGCAAACGTGCCAGGGAGGGGCAATACAACAATTATAAAGATCCTCATGCATTGGCTGGTGCACTCACCTCCGATGTACTGTTTATAAACCGCGACGAACATTTTCATGTAGAGTATAACCCCGAAATGACTAATGAATTGTTGGGATATATAGACGACGTTCCAAAACTGGTTGCCCAACGCTTAAAACTTGAAAAAGAGAAAAATTTCGGATTTAAAAAAGCAGAGATTCTGAACGGTAATATTGGATACCTGGAGATCAGCAGTTTCTCCAGGTTAAACAGCTATTCGAAGGCAGCCGCAGATGCTGCACTCAAAATGTTATCTAATTCCCGGGCAATCATTATTGATCTGCGTTATGGCGTCGGCGGATCACCGGATATGGTAAATCATATCATCAGTCATTTTTTCAGAAACCCAACCCACGTTTCCGACATCTACATTCGTAGTGAGAATGCCACATTGCCATATACTACCGTTCCTGATTCTTCTTATGGTGTTTTGAACGACATCCCGATCTATATTCTTACCAGCTATAAAACGTTCTCTGCTGCAGAAGGTCTTACTTATGGACTTCAAAGTCTCAAACGAGCAACCGTTGTGGGGGAAGTAACGCGCGGAGGAGCCCACACGGTAACCTACAGACCATTAAGCAGCGGCTTTGTGGCTGATATTCCGTTTGGAAGAGCTATTAGCCCCGTAACTAAAAAAAACTGGGAAAAAGTTGGAGTTACACCCGATATTAAAGTTCCCGCGGAAAGGGCCCTGGAAATTGCCGAGATGAAAATCTTTGAAAAAGCTTTTGAAAACGCGAAAGATTCGGCAGAAATAAAAAGTCTGAAATGGCAGTTAGATCTTGTGCAATCTATCAACCACCCCATTCAACTTGATACGATTACATTGCAGCAATTTTCAGGTCTTTATGGAGCATATTCCATCAGTTATTCCGCTGGTACTTTATATTACCAGAAAACCGGAAAGGCAAAGTTCCCTCTTATTGCGATGACCAGCACCATGATGCGTCCGAAGGGAAATGACACCTTTACTATTGAGTTCTATAAAAATTATTTCGGCAAGGTAAACCGTATAGCTACGCGCTACGATGACGGACGTGTAGAGTACGCCGAACGAACGGACTAATCTTCCTGCTGCACGGCCATAGGCTTGCCACCTCTGATGCTATTTTTACAAAAAAATCATCATGGACAAAACGTATAAAAATTGTCAGAGTTGTGGCTAGTTCTATACGTCTAAAATCTAAACCTTAAAAAAATCCAAAAATATTTACCCAAAAGAACCGCTCTTAAAAAAATACATATACATTTGTCTTATAGTGAAAAAGAACAAACATATTCGCCAGGTGAATCTTGTATTGTTTCTTATTTCATTTTTTCTTTTCAGCCTGAATAATTTTGCCGGTATTACGAAGAATAATGATAAAATCGGCGCAGTTACAGTCTCTGCTAAACAAAACGAATCGCCGGCCAGCAATCTTCAGCTCTCTGAAAACGAAAATGAGAAGGAAAACGATTTTGAACTTCTCGCCTTTGTAATTCCTTTCTTTTTTCTTTCCTTCATCATCGAAATTTTCCGGAGAACTATTTTTTCTTATCCGGCATCTATAAACAAGGCCGCCTGCCCGATTTACGTTTCCGTACGTAACTTCCGAATCTGATAGTTATACAACAAGGGAATTCTCCCTGATCACCGGTTCTTATCAAGTACTGATTGTATAATTAATCCAACACATAAATCAAATGAAAAGGTCAGATCACTTCAGCGTGAAACTATGCTCAGCAATTTTTATGACCCGGAATTTATGTGAATCATCCCTGGACAAAGAAAAAAACAGGTTGATTGACGGCTCAGACTGGGAAAAGAGGAAAGCTGTTAAAATATGGGGTTTGGACATCTCTCCGAATTTCCGGTCAATCCTAAGTCGGCCTGTTTACTCTCACTATACAATTAAGGCATGGCCTAAGATCTGTGCCTGACGAACTTGTCAACCCTGGTTACCCGATCGTAGTTTATTCATAGTTTTCTGCGAAAGGGAACCAGGGCCTGACAAGACAAACCGGACGAGCATTTTCTTCTCAGTTAGAAAAAATGAATTGGTATTTTTGCAGAATGAAAGCACAATGGCCTCTTTATTTTATTCTGTTTGGTTTATCCACTGTTTTAAAAACTCAGAATTTAGATAGTATAAAAAACACAATTGCAAGTATGCCTTCCAACAAAGATATTTTAAAAATTAATCTCAATAATGATGGCAGTCATTACTTTCAGGCAACCTTTCTGAACCAGGCCTGGCTTCGTTACAACGAGAGCAACAACGGAAGCACTCGCTTCGGTCGCTCTGCGCCGGAAACCTTTGACATAGGCCTGAGGCGTACAAGAATTCAATTATTTGGCCAGATCACCAACCGTGCATTTGTTTACTTTCAATTCGGACAAAATAATTTTAATAATACTAGTGGTTACAATTCTACAGCTAACAACAG
>JAEUTM010000120.1 GCA_016788025.1 Bacteroidia bacterium | reverse complement strand
CCATTCCTACATGTATCGTATGTCGGGTGGTGGGGTATTTATTGACGATCGTGATGAATTCAGAAATGGTGGTGATGAGTTTTTCATATCCGCTTGTCTCGTAAGGGATACTAATAAAACTGGGTTTGTCAGAACTTGTTCTTTCCCTAACGATCCTTTTAAAAAAAAGCAGGCAGATATTTACATATGCGAACCTAACTTTTACCCATATATAATAAACGACTCAGGTGATTCACGTGACGAGTTCGCATACTCAATAGATGGGACGAGGGATGGAGGAACGATTATTACGGGCTCAACTTATGGTTATGGGGCATTCGGCGCAGACATTTACTTTATTAAAAGAGATAGCTTGGGTTTGACATATTCTTCTATAGTTTCTTTGCCAGAACAAAAAGGATACGATCATAAATTGTTGGTATCTCACGGCGAAAATTATATAACATTAAGTATTGCGGAGCCAGCTACTGTGAAGGAAATAAACTTGTATGATCTTTTGGGCAACTTCCTTCGAAGGATCAATGACGCTTCAAATGTAGTAACTATTGTCTTCGAGAACTATCCAAATTCAATGTATCTTATCGAAGTTAAGTTTTCTGATAATAGTTCTAAAAATATTAAGGTGATTCGCTGAGAGACCGCTATAACTCAAACTGAAATCAAATTAAATGACAAGAATTGCTTTAAATTGGGGCGGAATAAAAATAGCAATTCTTGTCACTCTTGGCGCCTTAATCTCTTGTTTGTCCGCATTCATAAACAAATACCCTTTTGTATATCCTGATACGGCGAGTTATATATACTCAGGTTTTAATGGTTTGGTTTTTGATGACAGACCGATCTTTTATGGACTTTTTTTGAGACATGTAAGTTTGCATGAGAGTCCCTGGTTTGTTGTATTTGGCCAGTCATTAATCTTATCTTATACAATTTACCTGACGTTTGGCATGTTTTTTCATGGCATTAGAAAGAACTACCTGTTTATATCTACCATCCTTTTTCTTGCTATCAGTACGGCTTTTTCTTTTGTTGCCGGCATTTTAACTCCGGATGTGTTCACTCCGATTACATTGCTCTGTTTTATAAACCTGCTTATAAATAAATCACTCAGTAAAATGAATACAGTGTGTCTATCGATATTTTTTGTCATTGGAATCTGCACGCAGCTGTCTACTTTGGTTATTTTGCTATTTGTGTTTCCAATTTTGGGAATTATTATTTTCATAAGGAAACGCAAGCTAAAATCCCAAATGTTTGATTCAAAAAAAATTAGCTTAACATTCTACTTGTGGCTTAGTTGTTTTCTTATAATTCCTGGCGTTCACTATGCGTTTAGTGGAAGATTTGTTCTATCAGGGGCAGGTCATGTTTTTATAATGAATCATTTTTTGGAAACAGGAATTCTCAGTGAATATTTGAATGAGGAATGTGATAGTAGAAATTATAAGATCTGCAGCTATAAAGACAAACTGGATTGGAATTTCATATGGTCAGAGGATAGCCCGGTGCAAAAGACGGGAGGCTGGTCGGCTAACAAACAGGAATACTCCAAAATAATTGGAGACATCTTGTCCAGACCGAAGTATTTGCTAAAACTCTCGGTTGCTGGGATTCAATATACGGTAAAACAGTTTTTTAAATTTGATACGGAAGTTCAACCCGCTCAATTAGAAGGAACCCAGACCTTCATACAAGTGGGATGGAGGTTTAAAAACACAAAAGCATCTTACGCGTCTTCTCTGCAAAACAAAAATGCATGGAGTTTAAAATGGTTGAATTTTGCTCAATGGATCGTTTTCATAATGAGCATTCTTTTCATTTTGGGCCTTTTGTTCAACAGAAAACTGAAAGATTTAATAAATCCCGAATTTAGAACCTCGGTAGCGCTTTTGTTTTTGTTTATGGTGACAAGTTGTTTTGTTTGTTCTAACTTATCTACTATCGATGCCAGATTCCAGTCCAGGCTCGTTTGGCTATTTCCAATGTTTGCTCTTATTGCATTATATGCATACAAAGAGACAATTCAACTTTTTTCTGAAAAAAAGCCAAAGTAACGAACACCGGGATGATCTAAAAGTTATCCCATTTCCAAGGTGAATAAAAGACCCCTTTTATTTGATTTTTATCCCTGATAATTTCTATATTTAATCCCTAGTTAGTCTAAGCCTATATAAATTCACATTATGCATTCGCAATTCTATTACGAATCAAAATCCCTTCAAAATCTAAAGCTTCGCAACTTTTGCTCCTTCACCATAGTAATCGCTATGCTTCAATCGCAAAAGTTTAGCTTTTTTCGGGCTTTTGATTCTCACTACAAATTCCCAATGCATAGTGTGAATTTTAAGAAAACGGGTTTCTTCGTTCTGCTCCTTTGCTATTTTTCGTCTTCGGCGCAAGTTATGAATGTGCGCAAGTGGCGTCCTTCTGAACGTGATTCCCTGAATAAGGGGATGGAACTTTTTGACGAAAAATTCTTTTTGCAGGCGCTTCCTACCTTCGAAGCTTTGCTTAAGAACCACCCTAACGAGGAGTTCCTGCAATATACCTATGCTAAATGCGCTCTTTATCGTCCGGATAAACACGCCGATGCATACAAATATCTGAGTGAGGTTTACGAAAAAAACAAAAAAACTCCCGATATTCAATATGACATGGCGCTTGCCTGTCATTATAATTACAAATTTGACGAGGCCCTCGATTATGCTAACCAAAACCTGAAACGCACAAACGCGGAGGGCAAAAAGAATACCGATGTACTGATAAGATACATTAATAATGCTAAATACTACTACGCTAAACCTACCCAGGCAAAAATTGTAAACCTGGGCAGTGGTATTAATACGGTAGATGAAGAATATGTGCCGGCTATTACCGCGGACGAGTCAAAACTGATATACACCTATGCAGGTACAAAAAGTATGGGTGGGCGCCAGGCTGATGGAAATTACCTGGAAGATATTTACATGTCGGTAAAGGAAAACGGTGAGTTCAAAAACGGCGTACCTGTTGACAGCCTGAACACTTATTCGCCGGATGCAGCCATATCGCTGAGTAACGATGGTTCGGCCTTATTTGTGTACCGGGATATTGGTGACAGTCATGGAGATCTATACATGTCGCAATTAAATGGCGCTAATTTTAGCAGACCTGCTAAACTGAAAGGCGAAGTGAACTCTTATTCATGGGATGGGCA
>JAEUTM010000245.1 GCA_016788025.1 Bacteroidia bacterium | reverse complement strand
TCTTTTAATGTTGTGGGACAGATCACCGGAACTGAAAAACCAAACGAATATATTATTGCTGGTGGACACCTTGATAGCTGGGATGTTGGGCAAGGCGCGCACGATGACGGCGCCGGGGTTGTACAGTGCATAGAAGCATTGGCGGCTTTTAAAAACCTAGGAATCAAACCAAAACACAGCATCCGGGCGGTAGCATTTATGAATGAAGAGAACGGCCTGAGAGGTGGTATAGCCTATGCAAAAAATGCGCAGGAGAAAAAAGAAAAACACATTGCGGCTCTCGAAACCGATGCAGGCGGATTTACACCAAGAGGTTTTGGAATTGACACATTGAACGGTCTTTATAAAAAAGTATCCGGATGGAAACATTTGTATGCGCCTTATTATGTTGATCGTTTCGATAAAGATGGCGGCGGTGCCGATCTCAGGGCACTGGAAGATCTTGGGGTTCCTTGCATTGGATTTGAGCCAGATTCGCAAAGGTATTTCGATATTCATCACACCAATGCAGATACCTTTGACAAAATACATAAACGCGAGCTAGAACTGGGCGCTGCGGCAATTGGAAGCCTGCTTTACCTTATTGACCTTCATCACTAAGCCCTGGCACCAAATTTGCGGAATCTTTATGCCCCTGCATGATTCTCCGCAGCTCAAAAATAATTTTACTCCTCTGTTTTTATCTGAATGCCTTCGGAGCTAAATTATGTGCCCAGGATTACGAAGCAAAATCAATTCTCTACAATACCCTTATCGGTGGATTTTCCGGTGCTATTGGATCTATTATTAATAAACCCAAAAAGACTAAGGCATCAAAAGCGTTTATAAAGGGATTTATAACTGGCTGTGGTGGAGGTGCGCTGATGTATAGCGGTAAAAAATTAAACATGGTGATTGCCCAGCAGCAAAACATAAGTTACGCCTGGCTTTGCCGCGCTGTATTTAGCGCCGGAAATTCAATTGTCGAAAATGCTTCCGCTTATCGTCCCTGGTATTCGCAGTATCATTATGATATTGGCTTTATTCGCTTTGAATTTAAAACGGACGGGACGCAGCCTCTTTGCCGACCCATGCTCATGCCCTTGGCTTTTGGGTCTTTTGTATTTACAGCATTTCATGGCAATTTTGATGCAAGAAGCAGTTTTTATTCAGGAGCTTTGGTTTTTACAAACGTAAAAATTGCATACGCATCATATCTTGTAGGCTCTACCACCGGAAACAATATTTTACTCACCGACACACTGAACGGAAACAATGAATACCCCGCCGTATTTGCGCACGAAATGGTGCATACATTTCAGTTCCAGGAGTTGTCGGGTGTGAATTGTTATTTTAAACCGTGGACCGCAAAACAATCTGACAGGTCAAGGACTTTTAAAACACTCAACACATGGATTTATGGTGACGTAAATTATGGCCTCATGCTGGTTAATTATTTTGTAATTCAGGGGGGTATTATTAAGAATCGTTATTGCAGGAATTTTCTTGAAAATGAGGCCGAGGTTCTAACCACCGGGAGAATTTCCTGTCCCTGAAACCTTGCCTTCAAATGCCCTTATATCGGGCTTTTTGCGTATATTTACCTGTTAATAATTTTCAAGATGACAGAAACTATGACAAAGAGCGAACGCTTAATGGAACTGGAGGATAACTACGGAGCACACAACTATCATCCCATTCCCGTGGTATTGGAAAAAGGTGAAGGTGCAATAGTTTGGGACGTTGAAGGAAAAAAATACTACGATTTTCTCGCGGCATATAGTGCCGTAAACCAGGGACACTGTCATCCTCGTTTGGTAAAGGTATTTACTGCTCAGGCGCAAAAGCTTACGCTCACTTCGCGTGCTTTTTACAATTCAAAACTTGGAGAATACGAAAAATACATTACCGAATTTTTTGGTTATAATAAGGTCCTTCCAATGAATGGAGGGGTTGAAGGGGTTGAAACAGCTTTGAAACTTGCAAGAAGATGGGCCTACGACGTAAAAGGCGTTAAAGACAATCAGGCAAAAGTAGTTTTTGCAAAAGGAAATTTTCATGGTAGAACACTTGGCGCTATCTCCGCCAGTAACGATCCTGATAGCTACGGTCGTTTCGGACCTTTAGTTTCGGGATACGAATTGGTAAATTATAATGATCTGAAATCTCTTGAAAGTGCTATAAAAGATCCAAATACTGCGGCTTTTATTGTTGAACCTATACAAGGTGAAGCGGGTGTTGTTGTTCCTGACGAGGGATATTTAAAAGGAGTTAGAGAATTATGCACGAAATACAATGTGCTTTTTATTGCCGACGAAATTCAGACGGGTTTATGCAGAACTGGTAAAATGCTGGCTTGCGATCATGAAAATGTACGTCCGGATATCCTGATTTTAGGCAAGGCGCTTAGCGGTGGTTTTATGCCGGTTAGTGCTGTTCTGGCAGACGATCCTATTATGCTTACTATTAAGCCGGGAGAACACGGCAGTACTTATGGAGGAAATCCATTAGCCTGCGCCGTTGCGGTTGAAGCTCTACAAGTTTTGAAAGATGAAAAACTCGCGGAACATTCCTATCAGATGGGTATTTTCTTCCGTGAAGAAATGACCAAATTAAAAAATGAAACAGATCTTATAACCGGTGTAAGAGGTAAAGGTCTTTTCAACGCTATTGTAATTAAAGAAAAAAATGGCAAAACGGCCTGGGATGTTTGCCTTCGTTTTGCAGAAGAAGGGTTGCTTGCTAAACCGACTCATGGCGATATCATTCGTTTCGCTCCACCACTTGTAATTACCAAGGAACAACTGGTAGAATGCATTGCCATTATTCGCAAAGTCATTCTTTCCTTCTAACATTCATAAGGTTATATGATCACTTATAATCCCAAAGACTGGTTTAAGCTTATTGTCCATTTCCATAAGTCTGACACGTTTCGCGTGCTATTACCAACCATGCTTCTTTTGGGCGGTGTTACCTTTCTTTGTTGTTATATCGAAAAACAGTACCTCACCATTCAAGTTCCGGCTCTTACTATTTTTCACCAGATCTCAGGTTTCATCATTTCCATGGTTCTTGTATTCAGGATTAATACGGCCTATGATCGCTGGTGGGAAGGTCGGAAATTATGGGGTTCTCTTGTAAACACAAGCCGTAACCTTGCCATTAAGCTCAATGCATTAGTTGATAAGGAAGATCTCTATACACGCAGTAATCTCCATGAGCTCATTAGCAATTTTCCCTTTGCACTCAAGGAGCATCTGAGAAATAATGCTTCAAAAAAAGAAGATATTAAATTCAATAATGTACTTCAGGAAAATAATTATTCGAAAGTCGGACATAAGCCTAATTACATAGCCCGTCAGCTTACAAACTATGTAGTGGACATTTGCGGTAAAACCCAAAAATCACCCAACGACTATCTTGTGCTAAGTGATAATCTGAACCAGCTTACGGAAATTTCAGGAGCCTGCGAACGCATTAAAAACACGCCAATCCCCTACTCTTACAGTATTTTTATTAAAAAAATGATTTTTATTTATGTTGTCACCATGCCGGTTAGCTTTGGTCTTACCATTGGCTATTGGGCCGTGCCAATTGTAATGATCATGTTCTACGCTTTTGCCTCACTGGAGTTAATCAGTGAGGAAATTGAAGATCCCTTTGGGACCGATAGTAACGATTTACCTACTGATGAACTGTCAGTAAAGATCAAAGAAAACGTTCGGGAAATTTTATTGGGAGATGAAGATTAATTACGACTATAGTTCAGGTGGCGACTTCGAAATGAAGGTGACCACTTTCTTCGGATTGGAAGAAATTCTTGCCAAAGAGCTGCAACAGCTTGGAGGGCGGCAAGTAGCGCCGTTTAAACGCGGCGTTTCCGTAGTTGGTGATCTTGGTTTCTTATACAAAGCAAACCTATGTTTACACACGGCTTTAAAGGTGCTAATTCCCATAGGTCGTTTTAAAGCAAACAACGATCGCGAATTATATGAGTCCATTAAACT
>JAEUTM010000626.1 GCA_016788025.1 Bacteroidia bacterium | reverse complement strand
AGGTTTACTAAATCTTGGTGAGACGGTTACCTGGCGGGCAAAACACTTCGGAGTCTGGCAGGAGCTGACATCTAAAATATCCGAATATCATTATCCTTTTTATTTTACGGACATTATGCTTAAAGGAACATTCCGTTCTATCACACATAAACACTCTTTTTCCGTTGAGAATGGAAAAACAATGATGTTGGATGAGTTTGTATATGAGTCTCCTCTTGGGATACTCGGACGCCTGGCCAATGTTCTTGTGTTAACGCGTTATTTGCGTAAATTCCTTGAGGAACGCAATTCAATGATAAAGAACTTCGCTGAATCGCATGAATGGAAAGCGTTTATTGCTTAAATAGTTTGTGCGACCTGTTTAACAGCTATTGGGTCGTGGTAACAAAAGTAGGCGGTGAAGGAGATTGTCCAGTAAGCAGTGGAATTTGGCAGTAGGTAGGGGCAGTATGCAGGTAAGTGGTATTTAGGGATTGATCAATCACTTACGATTAATCGGAAAGGGGAATATGAAAGACTGAAAGTTTGATTATTCTTTTTCAAAATTAGCTAGCCAGTTCCTGGCGCCAAGCTCGGAGGTAAATTGTTTTACAGGGTACTTATTGTTTTTCATCAGCGAGAGGAAGTTTGCAAAACGACTTGAAATAACAGACCTTACAATAATGGCTTTGGCCTTGTGCCTGGCCGGAGTCCCTGATTTTTCTATCATATTCCAGGCACGTCGTGTTATCGCCGCGTTTGCCCGGGTGTCGATTAGAACGGATACAGGAAGGTCGTTAGCCATTTTCTTAACGGCAAGAAAAACGTCTATCATGTCGTCGCTATCTACTATCGCTTTTTTGTGAACAATTACATTGACCAAGGAGTGGTCCGTTAAACTAATTTCTGATACTCTGGTCCGAAGTGCTTTCATACTCAGTGACAAAAGTAAGCTCTAGTTCTGCAATAGGAGCAAGATTTCGACCAGAGCAACTAAAAGTCAGATAAGGCTTCAAATAAAGGTCCCCAGCAAATTAAGGACAAGTCAGGAAACATACCGAAACTAAAATTTACTGAAAACATCAGTGCTTTACCAGCATGATACAAGCAGAATCCGGAATAGTTTCCGGATTCTGGAATTTGGGCTGTTTTGATAAGGGGCCGAAGCTTGATAATGAGTGTTTTATGATTTGGCACGTGAACTGCTTTGTAAAGGTGTCTGAATACAAACAATGGAACCGATTAAATTTAAAATACTCTTTCTTCTGATTTTCTTGTGTTTGGGTAAGCGCCTCGTTTCCCAGTCCCTGATCCTGGAAGGTTATATGAAAGACTCCGGCAATAAGAGTATTCGTGGTTATTACGAATTGCGGACCGCCTGTCAGCTTGTTGCAATGGGACAGGGATCGAAGGTGCGGCTGAAACTGAAGCGCCGGGAGGTTTATACCTTAACGTTTTCTAAACCGGGTTACCAGTCTAAAACTATTTTTATTTCCACGTATGCAAATAATTTTTACTGGTATAGCTTTTCGTTTGATGTTCACCTTGAATCAGCAGACCAGGACAGAAATGTTGAACCCCTGATAACAGCCGGGGATATTTTTTACAATCGGAATCTAAACAACTACGATTATAAAGTATACCTAAAACGAAGAGCGCGGGGTGCAGAGGAGAAGCAGGCAACGAGAAGCACTTATGTTACTTTAAAATCATTATAAAAAAGGCGGAATTAAAATCACCGCTATTAAAAAAGAGAATTCATGAAATCAGATATCAAAATATTCCTTGTGGACGATGATCCGTTTAGTTTATATAGCTACAAGGAGCAGCTCGAACATTCAGGTTACAAAAACATTTGGGTGCTGCGAAGCGGCGAGGACTGTATCCGCCATCTCGGTGAAAAACCACAGGTAATCTTCCTCGATCACCAGATGGATCAGCTTAATGGCATTGA
>JAEUTM010000612.1 GCA_016788025.1 Bacteroidia bacterium | reverse complement strand
AACTTCAGGTAAGCCTGCTGGTATTCGCTTAGTTTTTCTTCTCCAAGGCTCCAGTTTTCTATTACTTTAATGTCTTTTAGATTTTCATACAATTGTTCTGAATCTGCAAGGTATCTGTCTATTTCATTAAAATCCTGGAGGATCAACTGTCCCCAGCGGGCAAAACTTTCAAAATTTTCGGCTTCATTTCCGTAACAGGTTTTATAGCTTTCATAAAGATGACAAACGAGATCGATCTCTTCCAGTGGTTTTAATCCACTCAGTCCAGCAATTAGTTCTTCCGCACTCAGAATTTCGGGTAACCAAATGGTTTTACCGAAACTTTCAGAAAGATAATTTTTGAGAAAAAGGGCACCGCGTTTGTTTGGTAAAATGATACAAAGATTTTCTATGTTATCTTTGTAGTGTTCATGAATATATTCCGAAACAGATTTAAGAAACGCTCTGGCCATGAAGATTGAAGATATACACTTTCCCGTTTACCGGAAATATAAGAACAACAAGAGTTATTTTAAAATTATACACCCTCGTCTTTTCGAGGAGATTCAAATTGTCGGGAGTCGAAAATTTATCAAAGAAACAGAGGCCAGGCTGTTCCCCGAAATGAATTTTGTGAAGGATCTCTTGCTTAATTATTCTCAAATGGCAGACGAGATTACCGAAGAAGAATACCTGAGAATGAGGGTTTGAGCGAATTTTCCTCCTCTTTTATCCGCAAATCTTACTAAATTTGAAGCTTAAATTTTTACGCAGGATGGCAAGGTTACGCATCAAAGACATTTTAAACACAGCACCTACCGAACAAACGATTACTGTTAAAGGATGGGTACGCACATTCAGAAACAATTCTTTTATAGCACTTAACGATGGTTCTACCAATAATAATTTGCAGGTAGTTGTCGATTTTAATAATACACCGGAAACTATTTTAAAACGTATTACGACTGGTGCAGCGCTTAGTGTCACAGGAACACTTATTCCTTCGCTTGGAAAGGGACAGACCGTTGAGGTGAAGGCAAGTTCGGTTGAAATTTTAGGCGACAGCGACGCAGAAAAGTATCCTTTGCAGCCAAAAAAGCATAGCCTGGAGTTTCTGAGGGAAATCGCACACTTACGTTTCCGTACCAATACGTTCGGTGCGGTATTCCGCGTGAGAAATACCCTGGCTCATGCAATTCACACATTTTTCCAGGAAAGAGGGTTTGTGTACATGCATACGCCAATTATCACGTCCAGTGACGCGGAAGGAGCTGGCGAAATGTTTCGTGTGACAAGTTTCGATATTGCGAATCCTCCTAAAGATGAAAAGGGAAATGTAGATTACAGTCAGGATTTTTTCGGAAAGTCTACTAACCTTACAGTTTCCGGGCAATTGGAAGGTGAGCTTGCTGCAATGGCATTTAGTGATATTTACACGTTTGGACCTACATTCAGAGCCGAGAATAGCAACACTGCCCGTCACTTAGCGGAGTTCTGGATGATAGAACCTGAAATGGCATTCTGTGATCTGAACGACAATATGAATGTGGCTGAAGAAATGCTTCAGTATGTGATTAAGATAGCTTTGGATAAAAATTTAGAAGACATTCAGTTCCTGAGCCAACGACTTGAAGAAGAAGAAAAACAAAAGCCTCAGAACGAACGCAGCGAATTAAATCTTCTCGATAAATTAAAATTCTGCCTCGAAAACAAGTTTGAAAGAGTAACCTATACTCAGGCTATTGAGATTCTTAGGGAAAGTAACCACAATAAGAAAAAGAAGTTTCAATACCTGGTTGATAAATGGGGCGTAGATCTTCAAAGCGAACACGAGCGCTACCTGGTAGAAAAACACTTTAAAAAACCTGTTATCCTCATCGACTATCCTAAGGAAATCAAATCTTTTTACATGCGCCAGAATGATGATGGTAAAACTGTGGCGGCCATGGATATTCTTTTCCCGGGAATTGGTGAGATCGTTGGCGGCTCTCAAAGAGAAGAGCGTCTCGATAAACTCGAGGTACGCATGAAAGAAATTGGTATTCCAGTAGAAGAATTGTCCTGGTATTTGGATACAAGGAGATTTGGCTCATGTCCACACGCAGGATTTGGTCTGGGTTTCGAACGTCTTGTGCTGTTCGTAACGGGAATGACCAATATTCGCGATGTTATTCCTTTTCCGCGAACACCTAAAAATTGTGAATTCTAGGGAATAGTTCCTGGCATTTCATTTGATTCTTCATGTAAAAAAGCAACATGAAGAAAATTTTATTTCAGTCCATTATAGTACTTTTTGCTTTTAGCAGCTGTAAAACAGAAGCATTCCTGATGCAGAAGTACACTCGCTATGTACATTCTCTCAAATGCCCCGCCAAAGAAAAGAAATGCGATCAGGTTTCGCAGGGACCGTCGTTTTTAAATTGTAGTAACTGCGGACAGTTAGGAACGAACGATAGCTGTGCCGCAATAATAACCGCTGAGAATACAAGATCTTATGCAGGGCCACTCAGCAACAATATAGGGGCTCATACTAAATCTGTTAAACAAACTTCTGATCCCTCAGGCGGTATCAGGAAAATGGCACCTCAGATGGGAGCTTTTGGCAAAGAACTCATAAAGAAGCAGTACAATCAAATTGGTAAAGAACAACAAAAAGGAATTTTTGGGTTTTTGAATACCATTTTCAAGATCATTTTGTTTGTTGTGATTCTTGCTGTGATTTGCGCGGTAATAGTTCTGGTGATAGTAATCCCGTGATTCAGGGTAATATCTTCCACATAACGCCAACCTCAACATATAAAATACCCTGGCACTAAATTTTTTGTTGTATAAAAAACCACGCCTATGAAAAAACGATTTTTACTTCCCTTAACACTTTTGGCCCTTAGCTTTTTAAATTCTTGTACAACTCAGATGTACGTTTCCAATACCGTAAATGCTCCACTGTTAAAAGAAAGGGGAGAGGTTCAACTTACGGCAACCCCTAACGATCTGCAAGCAGCTGTAGGGGTGGGACGGCATGTTGGTCTTATGGTAAACGGCTATTATAAAAATTATACGGGTAGCAATAATTACAGGCACGATGGCGTTTTGGGTGAAGCCGGAGTCGGTTATTTTACGCCACTGGCTGAAAATTTTGTTTTTGAAACTTATGTGGGCGCCGGGGCCGGCCGGGTGCATAAACAGGAAGAATTTACAGGACCGGCGGACAATACATACCTCGCGAGTTTTGATGCGAAGGCAAGTAAAATGTTTATTCAGCCTGATTTCGGTTATAAGTCACGATTCGTTGATGTGGTGATAAGTTCACGATTTTCCTTTGTAAAATACAACGCGTTTACTCAATCAAATTATCCCCAAAATGAACTACGCGAAGATTATCTCGAGAATAACAGGATCACCGGGCCCCTTTTTGTGTTTGCTGAGCCAGCGCTCACTCTCAGAGGTGGATATAAGTTTATAAAAGTTCAGTTTCAATATGGCTTAACCATAAACGCGACTTCAGAAAGGATTAAACATCCCTATAATTTTTCTTCTGTTGGCGTGTTGATAGACATAGCGAAATGGTATAACCGCTAAGCCTCTTTGGCTATCGTATCTCCCACAAGGAAGATGCGATGGGCAATGTTTTTTTGATTCAGGAGTTCATTCATTCGGTCAGGATGTGTATCCGTAATGAACACCTGTCCGAACTTATCTCCGCTCACCATTTCCAGCAGCTTAGTAAATCTTTCTTCATCCAGTTTATCATATACGTCATCTAATAGCAAAAGCGGTTTTGTGTTTTTTTGTTCTTTTATAAACTCAAACTGGGCCAGCTTCAATGCAAGAAGAAAAGATTTTTGTTGTCCCTGCGAGGCGTATTTTTTAAGATTATAATCACCAAGATTAAATTCAAGATCGTCTTTATGCGGACCAACAGTTGTATAGTGAACTGATCTGTCACGTGGTAGCGCTGTCATCAAAGCAGTCTTAAAATCCCTGTCTTCTAAACTGTTTTCGTATTGCAGAGCAACGCTCTCCTTATGATTACTAATGAACTGATAGAAATTATTAAAAAGTGGAACAAACTGTTTTAGAAATTCTTTACGAATATCGAGAATCGAGCGCCCATAAATCACGAGTTGTTCATCCAGAATATCCAGGGTTTCTGAATCAAAACTTCTTGTTTCGTAAAAATGTTTCAGTAAAGCGTTTCTTTGTTTCAAAACCTGGGTATACGAAATCAGTTTATCCAGATAAACCTTATCATACTGAGAGATAATTCCGTCGAGAAATTTTCTCCGGTTTTCACTGCTCCCGTTTATTAGATCGGTATCACTCGGCGAAATCATTACCAAAGGAAACTGGCCGATATGTTCGCTTAAGCGTTCGTACTCCCTTTTGTTTTTTTTGAAGATCTTTTTTTGATTGCGTTTTATCCCACAATAAACCTCACTCTCTTCGCCGTTCTTATCAAAATGTCCTTGTATTACAAAAAATCCTTCATTATGTTTAATGTTCTGACTATCAGAGGTATTGAAGTAACTTTTACAAAAAGAAAGGTAATAAATGGCATCTAAAAGGTTTGTTTTACCGATGCCGTTGTTTCCAACAAAACAATTCACTTTTTCGGAGAATTTCGCCTCAAATTCACTGTAATTTTTGAAGTTTATGAGGGATAATTGCTTTAAAAACATGATTTCGTACAAAAATACGCTTATTTTGACCGTAAAGCCCCTAAAATTCTGTTTTAACAGAAAAAATACTATCTTCGCAGACTAATTTTTAAGTACAAATGGCTGATTTAAAAGAAGAGACTACGGTTGACAATCAAGATTCGAACCAGGTTGAGGAAACAGTTGAAACCCGCAAACCAGTTGATCCGAGTTTAGAAGGAATACAACTGTATTACGAAAAGAACAAAAAGATGATCAACTACGTTGGTGGTGGATTGGCTTTAGTGATTGCTGTTTTCGTTTATTTTAAATTTTACCATATCCCTCAGTTGGAAAAAGAAGCTGCAAATGAAATTTTCTGGGCGGAGAACTTCTTCCAAAAAGACAGCTTTAACATTGCGCTTAACGGGGGAATAATGGTTAATTCCCCTGATGGTCCAAAACAAATGAAAGGTTTCTTACAAGTTGCAGACGAGTACGGAATGACCAAAACTGCTAACCTC
Source organism: Bacteroidia bacterium (assembly GCA_016788025.1). GTDB lineage: Bacteria > Bacteroidota > Bacteroidia > B-17B0 > Aurantibacillaceae > Aurantibacillus. The sequence goes on along the minus strand of JAEUTM010000612.1, from coordinate 2,209 downwards.
GCTAATTATTATGCAGGAGTTTGTTTAATGCGTACTGGCAAATTCGAACAAGCAATTGAATCTCTTTCGAAATATAGCGGCAGCGACGATATTATCGCTCCAATTGCTATTGGTGCTATTGGCGACTGTCATATGGAATTAAATCATGTTGATGACGCTATCAAATATTACATGAATGCAGCTGACAAAAGCCATAACGACTTTACCAGCCCTCTGTATTTAAGAAAAGCAGGATTTGCGAACGAGCAAAAATCAAACTATAAAGAAGCCCTTGATGCTTACGAGCGTATTCAGAGAGAATTCCCGCAGTCTACTGAAGGAAGGGAAATAGAAAAAGATATCGCCAAAGTAAAAGCTTTAGGAAATCTATAATCAGAAATTCAATTTTTTAAAAGTCTGCTACGGCAGACTTTTTAGTTTTATCCCATATGAGCAGTTCGAATAAAAATCTATCCACCTTTGAAGGCACAAAAATTCCCGACGCAAGCTCCTATAAGTTTGGTGTTGTTTATGCGGAGTGGAATCATGAAGTGACAAATGCTTTGAAGGAAGGAGCAATTAAAACGCTTCTTGAAAATGGTGCGAAAAAAGAGAATATCATTGTAAAAGAAGTGCCGGGTAGTTTTGAGTTGACGCTTGGCGCCCAATACCTGGCTGAATATTCTAATGTAGATGCGGTAATTTGCCTGGGCTGTGTTATCCAGGGTGAAACAAGACATTTTGATTTTATTTGTGATGCTGTTGCACAGGGAATTACAAATTTGAATATCAAATATAACAAACCTTTTATTTTCGGAGTACTTACGCCTGATAACCAACAACAGGCTTTGGACAGAGCAGGAGGAAAACATGGAAATAAAGGCGATGAGGCGGCTGTTACTGCAATTAAAATGCTTGGACTTAAAACAAGTTTTAAGTCCGAAAGCAAATTGGGTTTTTCAAAATAGATTTTAATTTTCCTTACCAAAGTCGAAACCCTGGTTCATTAAAGATCCAAAAAGATCTTTAAAGGTCACTCCTTCCACCAGTAAGTTTTTACTTAGCAACGAATGCTCGGCCAAAGCATGAAGAACAAACTCCATCATCACAAATTTTTCCGTGGACTTTAATTTTGGATGATATTTTTTCACCAACTCCTCCAATCCATCTACCAGGCTTAAAGCAGCAGTATAATTCTTATCGGTGCTTTTATCCAGAAGATCAAGACCGTTGTTCTGCGAAAACCAGTTTATGATGGTAGCATATTCAGAGTTTTCTTTTTTACGTTTTAGTTTTGCCGGATCCGGGAAAAGCTCGGTAAAAAGATTACGAATTGCCAGGCTGATAAGATTCTGTGCGATCACAGCGGGACCTTCCTGTTCGCCTTCGTAGACTAATTCTATCTTACCATTAATAGCGGGAATTGTCCCGTAAAGATCCGCAATACGTGCAAAACTGTAAGGCTGATTGTTGTTTAGAAAACGAAGCTCTGCGCCGCTGATAAGATTCTCATAAGCACTAATGGTTAACCTGGCGCTTACGCCACTTTTGGCATCAACAAATTCGCTTTTACGCGCCTCCACAGCTATCTGTTCGATGAGGGTCTTCAGCAGGTCACTCACTTCGACTTCCTGTTGTTTGTCATTTAGTTTTGATTGGTCTTGTGTGATTTGTTTCGAAAATTCTATTGATTTCGGATAATGGGTCAGGATTTGTGAACCGATCCGGTCTTTTAAAGGTGTTACAATACTTCCGCGGTTGGTATAGTCTTCGGGATTAGCCGTAAACACAAACTGAAGATCCAGGGGTATACGCAGGTTAAATCCCCTGATCTGAACATCCCCTTCCTGGAGAATATTAAACAATGCAACTTGCAGCCTTGCTTGCAAATCGGGAAGCTCGTTGATGACGAAAATAAAACGATTGCTACGCGGGATCAGCCCGTAATGAATGACATTTTCATCTGCAAACGACAGTTTTAGATTTGCTGCTTTAATAGGGTCGAGATCGCCAATTAAATCCGCCACACTTACATCCGGTGTAGCCAGTTTTTCTGCGAAACGTTCTGAACGGTGAATCCAATGAATAGGAGTCTCATCTCCTTTTTCGCTGATCAGCTGTTTGGCAAAATTAGAAATGGGTTGCATCGGATCATCATTAAGCGGACTTCCTGACACTACCGGGATGTATTCGTCCAGCAGGTTAATAAGCTGCCTTGCCATTTTAGTTT
>JAEUTM010000606.1 GCA_016788025.1 Bacteroidia bacterium | reverse complement strand
CATAAAGCTTTTGATGCCGATGAAGTTCCCGTTGGCGCCGTGGTTGTTGCTGGTAACAGGATCATTGCCCGCGCCCATAATCTTACCGAGCGTTTAACAGATGTGACGGCCCACGCTGAAATGCAGGCCATTACCGCTGCTGCCAATGCACTTGGTGGTAAATACTTATTGGAATGCACTTTATACGTAACCCTTGAACCCTGTGTCATGTGCGCCGGCGCTCTCGCCTGGAGCCAAATAAGCCGCATTGTGTACGGAGCATCTGATCTGAAACGGGGATTTAGCCTCTTAAATGCAGACATCCTACATCCTAAAACCCAGATAACAAGTGGTATTATGGCCGAGGACTGTGAAGTATTGCTAAAAGATTTTTTTCGCCAAAAACGCGGCTAAGAGATTTGGAATTACTCCCTTTTTTGAGTAAATTAGTCTACAAAATTTTAGACTCCTCATGCGTACCATCAAAACTTTAATGCTTGCCGCGTCGATTGTGGCATTTGCTCCACAGATTCCGGCTTCAAACGGAACAATAAGCTTCGTGAAGAATTTTTCAGAAACACCTGAAAAAACTGTGATCATTAAACATCCGGCTGCTTCTAATCTGAACACTTTCTTTTCGAGTACTACTACTTTGTTCTTCGAAGTGTATAAAGCCGGAACAAAAGAAGATATTGCAGCGATGATAAAAACGCTTTCTAAAAATACCTATGTGAAATCGTGCACCGAGGGATTACTGACTGGCGATTACCAGGGTTTTACACTGGAGTTGAAATCACCAATGGATAAGATCGCATTTGGGAAGCTACTGAAAAGTGCTGGGCTCAATACTATCAAAATCAACGCGAATCCGATAGTTGACGTAGAAAAACTGTAAATCAATTTATATTTTATGTTATGGAACCCTGTCGAACGGCAGGGTTTTTTCTTTATAAACGGGTTGTCCTACGGGACAATGTCCCGTAGAATTGTTAATTTTGCGCGATGATTAAGGCAGAAAAGATTTTATTTGATTCCGTTCAAAAGGCACTGTTTGAACTTTATTCACTAAAAACCGATAACATCTCTTTTCAGAAAACCCGAAAGGAATTTGAAGGGGATTTTACGCTGGTTACTTTCGCCTATACCAAAGAGACTAAAAAATCACCCGATGTTCTTGGTGAGGAAATAGGGGCTTACCTGGTAAAATCATGCGCGGAGGTAGAAGGCTTTAACGTTGTAAAAGGTTTTTTGAATGTTTCCCTGAGCAATGCTTTTTGGATTTCCTATTATAATACCATTAAGCAGGAGAAAAATCCCGGGTTTAAAAAACAGGAAAGCACAGGCAGAACAGTGATGTTGGAGTATTCATCACCCAACACAAATAAACCTCTGCACCTGGGACATGTAAGGAACAATGTGCTGGGCTATTCAGTGGCTGAAATTTTAAAAGCAAATGGTCACAAGGTTATCAAAACCAACATAGTTAACGATCGCGGCATTCACATCTGCAAAAGCATGATTGCCTGGAAAAAATTCGGGAATGGCGAAACTCCTGAAAGTTCAGGAATGAAAGGTGATCACCTGGTTGGAAAATATTATGTGGAGTTTGACAAGGCTTATAAAAAGCAAATAGAAGAACTGGTGGGGCAGGGGAAAACAAAAGAGGAAGCTGAAAAATCTGCGCCATTGATGTTAGAGGCCCAGGACATGCTTCGTAAATGGGAAGCAGGGGACAAAGAAACTGTTGATCTCTGGAAAATGATGAATGGCTGGGTTTACAAAGGCTTTGACGAATCTTACAAAAACCTTGGAGTTGATTTTGACAAGATCTATTACGAAAGCAACACTTATTTATTTGGCAGGGAAATTGTACAGGAAGGAATTCAAAAAGGAGTATTCTATTTAAAAGAAAATGGAAGTGTTGCGATTGATCTCACTGCTGATGGCCTGGATGAAAAAATTGTGTTAAGAAGCGATGGAACCAGTGTTTACATCACACAGGATATTGGAACTGCCATTGAACGATTTAAAGAATTCCCGGGACTTAACCAGCTGATCTATACCGTTGGTAACGAACAGGATTATCATTTTAAAGTTCTTTTTCTCATCCTTCAAAAACTTGGTTATGATTGGGCAAAGGAATGTTACCATTTAAGTTACGGCATGGTTGAATTGCCTGAAGGTAAGATGAAAAGCAGAGAAGGAACGGTTGTGGATGCTGATGATCTGATCCAGGGAATGTATGAAACCGCCGAATCTACG
>JAEUTM010000596.1 GCA_016788025.1 Bacteroidia bacterium | reverse complement strand
TTTTCTTGTTTCGGTGTTGTTGGGCAAAATTTAAGCCGATCAGATAAAAAATCAAGTGATTTAGATAATATTTGCACCGGTTCAGCTCACGCATTTAATGAAATGTGGGAAGTTTATCCTAAAACTAAAATAGGCGTTAAAAATTTATCTACTGGTAGGTTTTTTAATGTGGACGCTGTTGTTATGAGTGATGTTAAATCTCAGTACACAGCCGTATCCATAAAAGTAAGCGAAAACCTTGCTGTTGTGTTTGGTTACGCACCCGGACTAAGTGGTCAAAATTATGATGGGTATGGAGAAATGATATTTTTCGAAAGAAGGGACGGAGACGTAAATAAACTACTTCATGTATACGAAATGATGGAATACTTTCCCGCCAATAATGAAAAGATATATTATTTAGATAAAGGCGGAATGTCAGTTTACGTTAAAGACAGGGTTGAAGTAAGTTATTTTCAGTTTGATAAAATGGGTTTTTCATACTTCCTTCCCAAAAATTATTTTGAATACAAATGAGAATAATAATTTTAATAGCACTTCTGTTAATTGAACTAACAGTAAACGCTCAATCAAGTACAAGAGTCAAAAGTTATCGTAAGAAAAACGGGACGGTAGTTCAGTCGCACAGACGGACCAAGCAAAACCATACAGAAAAGGATAATTGGTCGTCAAAACCAAATACCAATCCTTACACTGGCAAAAAAGGAACAAAAAGGCCTAAACGGTAGAAATAAATCACTTTCTTGGATACATTCTCACATTAATCAAAAACAATAATTATGGAAAAACAAAGAATAGAAAGATTATTAAATGGCAGGTGGAATGTTGTAATAGCTAAGAATCAAGTGCCGGCACTGGAAAATATACTTATTACATACAATTTTCAGGATAGCAAAGAAAAATGTAACTCGTCACACAACCATTTAATAGCTTCTTGTGATGGAGAGACTAGAGCATATCAAGTAGTTGAGGATTCTCGAAAATATTTCATTCGCACCGACGCTTTCTCAAAAGAAATAGTCGCCATAGGTGAAAACGACATGTTATGGAAGATTGAAGGTACTTATTATGTTTTAAATCGAATTCAATAATGTCTTTTAGTAAAACAAGGTTCCGGAAAATTGAGGTTTCTAACTATCCAATCCATTTTATTGAAACCAAAAAGACAGCGATTAACAAGACGGACCCAGCCATATAACTATTTTTAATTCTAAATTTTTAATTCTAAATTTGAATCTATGGTAACACGCCCCTTTAATTTCAAGAAATGGATCGACGAGAATCGTCACCTCTTAAAACCTCCGGTAAACAATAAAGTTGTATACAAGGATGCTGATTTTATCGTGATGGTTGTAGGTGGGCCCAACTCCCGGAAAGATTACCATTACAACGAGGGAGAAGAATTTTTCTATCAACTGGAGGGAGATATTGTTGTTCAAATCCAGGAAGATGGCAAAGCTGTGGATGTACCGGTAAAAGCAGGCGACATTTTTCTGCTGCCCGCTAAAGTACCTCACAATCCTAAACGTACTGCCGGATCTATTGGGCTGGTAGTGGAACACAAGAAAAAAAATGGTGAAAAAGATGGTCTGATGTGGTTTTGCGAAAAATGCAATAACAAACTTCACGAGGCTTATTTTACCTTAACCGATATTACTACCCAATTCCAGGGGGAATTTAAGCGCTTTTACGAAAACAAAGAGCTCAGAACCTGCAAAAAATGCGGATCCGTTATGGAACCACCTCCTGTAATTGCCTGATTTTTGTCCTTTTTAGGTCTTATCCTTTGAGTGAACTGGCCTTTTGAATGATTCAATTCTAACCCAAAAAGTTAGAATTTGTTCTATCTTTGGTATCAATTAGTACTTGCTTTTATTAACCTGTCGGTAATCTTATGAAAGTATATTTCAGAACATTTTTATTTGTCGGCCTATTTTGTGCTTTCAACGTATTGAATGCCCAGGAAAACGGCCCGGCCGCTACCGGAAAACTCAAACCCAATCCTGAGAAGGAGGCGATGTATTTACCTTACCTTGCTGTAAGACATGGTGGTCCTGCTTCTTTGCAGGAATGGAAAAAAAGCAACACTGTACAATACTATAAAGAGCTTTGGTATTATTGTGAGTCTTTTTATATAAAACGTGATCATTTGCAACAGGGAGTAACAATGGATGCTTCTATGATTGACATTAGCCGTTTTGAAAGCTCCCGAAAGCAAGCTGAAGAGGCAATAGTTGTGTTGCCCGGATTTAAAGATGTATTGGTTCTTTTACCTTCTAACCAACTTATATATAAGCCCCAATGAGTTTTTCAGGAAAAAATATTCGTATCGTTTTTTATCTCTTTGCAGTTGTTTTAATGCCTTTGCTTGGCAGTTCCCAGGGGACCGCAAATCCTGCGCCTTATTGCAATGGTAATTATTCAACCGGGCAATGTAACCAACCCGGTGCATCAAATTCTCCAGGTAATTTTATCAATGATTTTATTGACGTGTTTCAAACAAGCGGTGGAAACACAAATATTACAAATGCTGGTTCTGGTTGTAACGGTAACGCAAACAACTATATGAATTACTGCAATCATTATATGTCCGTGAGCCCTGGCCAGGTTATTACTTGCACCATACAGTCTGGCATTACATTCTCACAAGGCTTCGTAGTATTTGTAGACTGGGATCAGGACAACACATTTAACACAACGAACGAAATGGTTTGTGCAACCACAGGTGTTCCTCCTGCAGCCACTCCAACCGTTCTTACTTTCACTGTTCCCGCAACTCAGCCAAACGGCACTTACAGGTTACGCGTAAGATGTGCCTTTGCAACCGCAGGTACAAACATCACTCCCTGCGGACAATTTGGTTTTGGCGAGACAGAGGATTATACTCTTTACGTCGGTCCTGTGCCCTCAAATTCCGGGGTTCCAACGGGTACAGCACTGGTAAATTCCCCGATCTGCGCAGGTCAAAACCTCAACTTCTCAGTAACAACTCAGTATCAGGGCGCTTTATCTTACACATGGAACGGGCCAAACAGTTATAGCGCCACCAGCCAAAACCCTTCGATTCTGAGCGCCAGTACAACTGCCAGCGGTATCTATACTGTTACGATTTCAAATACAACTTGCCCTACAACTGCAACTGTGGATGTTACTGTGGTGGCCTATCCTAATTTTTCTATTTCCCCTCCAAGCTATACAATATGTCAGGGGGGCTTTCTTCAGCCTTCCATCGTTATGGGAGTTTTAGCAGGACACACCTTTACCTGGACAACCTTTGCTCCGGGAGCTGTTATACCTACGAACAATCAAAGTCCTATGATTATGCCGGCGCTTCTGGCAGCCAATGTTCCATCAGCTACATATGTTTATAGTGTAACCGTTAGCCCTACTGTTCTTGCAACGTGTAAAGTAACCAAAGCCACAACGCTTACTGTTCTTAATCCTCCAACACCTACCATTCACCCTATTCCTGGAATTTGCAATACAAGTGCTCAGATTCAACTTACCGCAACGCCTGGAGGCGGCACCTGGAGTGCGAGTCCGGCTGTGAGTCCTGGTGGCCTGTATACGCCGTCGCTCGCTCCTAACGTTGGTGCGGTTAATTCGGTTTCGTATGCTATTACCTCCGGCACCTGCCTGGTAGGAAATACTCAAACGTTAATGGTTTCAAAATACCACACCCCTGCCCTTTCTTCCACGTTGGCTAATCGTTGTGTTCATGATCCTCCATTTAACCTGATGAATATTGTACAAAACACGGTTACCGGAAAATGGGCCGGTCCTCAGGTTACCAACAATATGTTTACTGCGTTCGGGCTGCCAACCGGTCCTATTCTTTTAAGATACCAGACCTGGTCTCTGCCAGATTCTACCGTATGTCCGGACAGTACATTTATGACAGTGCAGATTTTTAATCCGCCAACACCGTTAATCTCACATATCCAGCCTAAATGTACTAATGCCGGAACTGTTACAGTCACTGCAGCTCCTGTAGGAGGTGTCTGGTCAGGTAATTCCGGGGTGAGTGTAAACGGAATACAAACTCCTTCTCTTTGTAATGTAGGTGTTAACACCGTAACCTACACAGCGGGTCAGGGCACCTGCGTTGCTTCATCGTCCAAGACCTTTCATGTGTCTCAATTTCGCTCTGCGGCCATTACGGGTACTGTTCCCGAGCAGTGTTTTAATTTCAATGCTTTTAACCTGATGACCATTGTTCAGAGTACACTTGGTTCATGGAGCATGTCTACCAATGGTGGGGTGTCGCATACACCTCTGCCC
>JAEUTM010000576.1 GCA_016788025.1 Bacteroidia bacterium | reverse complement strand
CTCTTTACTGGTACTCATACTTGTAATATCAGTACTCAAATATTATGAATCTCATCTTAAACATGTCCTTCCTTTACAAGCGAGTTACAGGTTTTCCGGGAACTCCAGTCCTGCTCAACGCGTTTTCTGGGATCAGTTTTTGGAGAATCTGAATGCGAGATACAAAACCATTTTGTACAATGTTTTGTTTTACCTCTGTCCTGTTGCTTTATTGCTATTTCGTTACGCCAAGTCAAATTTTCGGTTTATTTCACTTGCGATAATTTTTGGAGCCTCAACGTTACTATGTTATTTTTTCTTCAGGCGTTGTTCCTTACAAACGTTGAACGTGTTCACTGGTTTGTCCCTGGGAACAGAGACTTTTGTTGACGAGTTACGGGGCGCCTCTGTTGAATCCATTCACAACAATCCCGTTTGGTTCAAACTTATATTTCCGTGGGTAACTGTTTTATTCAGCTCAGTAACATTAACTTTCCTTGTGCTTGTTGTAAGCCGTTTTTGGGCAAACAAAACAAGGTTTAAATCGTTCACAAGCGAAAGGGCGTTGGTTGTTTTACTTTTCTTTGGTTATACATTTTTCATAATCTTAACCGATAGTTACTTTGATCGTTACCATATTCCCCTGATAACTCTTGGTATGATACTATGCTTCCAATCTCTCAGACTGATTCCTGAATTTAAATTTTCTATTCTTTTTCCTGGTGTTATGTTGCTTTTTACCTATGCGTCGGTTTTCGGAACAAAAGACTATTTTACGAGGACTCGTAAAACCTGGGGAGCATATTCAGAACTCTGTAAAAACCCAGCTATCGATCGCTCGACTATCAATCCGGGATTCGAGATCTATTTTTGGAACGATGGCGGAAATGACCCGGCTTTGTGGGACTTCTTCGACAAGAATAAATTTACCTATGTTCTGGAATACGAGGCCCCCGAAGGTTTTATTCCATTTAGAACGTATAAGTTTCAAAGATACTCCCCTTTTGTAGAAGATAGTTTAGTGGTCTTTAAACGTGGGAAATTGGATTAGCTCCTTCGTCGCAGTTCCAAGATGGGCTCATGTTTAAATAGTAAAAACACCTTCTTTCAGAAGGTGTTTGTTTTTATACACTCGCGTTCAGAAAGCGAGCTTTCTTTACGCTCGCGCATAAAAACAAAAGACTCAGGCTTCGCCTAAGTCTTTTTTGCTCTCATCTGTAGTCCCACTTGGATTCGAACCAAGGGCCGCAGGTTTAGAAAACCTGTGCTCTATCCAGCTGAGCTATGGGACCATGTAAAACAGCGTCTACCGCTATTTTTAAGGTATGCAAAGGTAAAAAAAGAAATTATTTAAACAATTATAATTATTTTAGTGCGTTTAGCTAAAACCTCTGAAACTCTCGGTAATCATAGTTAATTACAATGTTAAACACTTCCTCGAGCAGTGTCTTTTTTCGGTTTTTAAGGCCTCCAAAAACATAGAGGCCGAGGTTTTTGTGGTTGATAATAACTCTGTAGACGGATCTTTGAGCCTAATACGCGAAAAGTTTCCACAAGTTAAACTCATAAGCAACAGTGAAAATGTAGGGTTCTCCGCAGCTAACAATCAGGCTATCAGGCTTTCCCAGGGGAAATATGTGCTTCTTTTGAATCCGGATACGGTGGTCCAGGAGGACAGCTTTGAAAAAACCCTGGCTTTTATGGACCAGCATCCAGATGCTGGTGGTCTTGGAATTAAGATGCTGGACGGTAAAGGGCAGTTCTTGCCAGAAAGTAAAAGGGGGCTTCCTACCCCATCGGTGGCATTCTATAAGATCTTCGGACTGGCAAAGCTCTTTCCCGGATCAAAAAAGTTCGGTCAATACCACCTTAGCTACCTCGATAAAAATAAAACGCATGAGGTTGACGTGTTAAGTGGCGCTTTTATGCTTATGCGCAAGGAAGCTTTAGTCAAAGTTGGCCTGCTGGACGAAACCTTTTTTATGTATGGCGAGGATATTGATCTTTCTTACAGAATTATTAAAGGAGGTTACAAAAACTATTATTTTGCTGAAAGTAGCATTATTCACTACAAAGGCGAGAGCACTAAAAAAAGCAGCGTAAATTATGTTGTCGTTTTTTATAAGGCAATGGCGATTTTCGCTGAAAAACATTTTAGCCAGAATAACGCCCGATTGTTCAATTTCTTCATACATCTTGCCATTTACCTGCGGGCGGCGGCCGCCATTTTTGTTCGGTTCGTAAAACAATTGTTCTTTCCGGCAATAGACTTTGCGTTGATTCTTACAGGGCTTTATATCTGTAAGGATATCTATGAAGTTCATTTTAAATTGTATCCTAACTTTTATTCTAAAGAAAT
>JAEUTM010000566.1 GCA_016788025.1 Bacteroidia bacterium | reverse complement strand
GGACCTTAAAGAAATACAATCTGGAATATATTCCAGAGGCGCACAACTATCTTAAGTACAAGGGTTTTATAATAGATTACACAGGTGCAGGTTTTTCACCCGGGAAATATGAAGTAGACCTGCTTGCAGAAAAAGAGATTAGACCGGAACAAATTACCGATTTCAAAGTTGCTTATCAGAAGGAATTTCTTAGTTCCTGGCTTTTGGAACAAAAACACATCGGCTACTCACTCGAAGAGATCTGGACCATCAGGGAACAGTGCATCAGGGATTTATTCACATAACTAACCGGTACAGGTGGCTCCTTCGACGTTTGTCTTTTTAAAGATGGGTCGTCCCTCCGGATCTCAATTTGAGGGAAATAGTTGTTCGACGTTAGATTCCTTCTCGAGTAATTGCAGAACTATCTGTAATTTTAGGCTATCTTTCTGGCTTGAGGCTTTCGTTTTATTTGCTCCGTAGGAGCAACATGTCTTTATTAACACTCTGGAACTTAAAAGTAGCTCCGTAGGAGCGACCTGTTTATTTGTGTCCGATCATAAGTCGACATCAAAGCCAGCAGCCTTATGCTGTCTATAAATTGTGCATAATTAAAATGAAGCATAACAAAAAGGCCACCCTTTTGAGGCAGCCTTTTTTAGCGTAGTATTTTAATTACCAGATCTTCGCGCGATTTTCTGGTTTGATATACATTTTATCTCCTTCTTTTACATCAAAGGCTGCATAAAAAGGATCGAAGTTAGAAGCAGGTCCGTTTACACGAAATGCAGAAGGCGAGTGTGGATCGGTATTGATGCGCGTACGCATTGTTTCGTCACGCAGTTTTATGCGCCACACCTGAGCATATCCTAAAAAGAAACGCTGTGCCGGTGTGAAACCGTCGATCCTGGTGGTGTCTTTCGCCTGTGCCGTCATTTGGAAAGCATCATAAGCAATGGCAATACCTCCAATGTCAGCAAGATTTTCCCCGAGTGTTAGTTCACCATTTACATGCATGTCGCCAAGCACTGTAAATTCGTTGTATTGTGCAACAACACCACCGGTTTTACTTTTAAATTTCTCGCCATCCTCTTTTGTCCACCAGTTTTTCATATTCCCCTTCTCATCGTACTGACTGCCTTGGTCGTCAAACCCGTGTGTCATTTCATGGCCAATTACCATTCCGATAGCCCCGTAGTTAATAGCGTCGTCAGCCTCGCCATCAAAGAACGGGAATTGAAGAATCCCCGCAGGGAAAACGATTTCATTGTTCGTTGGATTGTAATAAGCATTTACCGTTGGTGGACTCATGCCCCATTCCGTGCGGTCAACCGGTTTGCCGATCTTATCCATCATTTCTTTATGATTATGCATTGCTACACTTTTCGCGTTTGCAAAAAAATCATTGCGGTCAATTGTTACATCGTCGTAGTTTTTCCATTTTTCAGGATAACCAATTTTTTTAAGGAAGGTATTCAGTTTGGTAATGGCTCTTTGTTTGGTACTGTCACTCATCCAGTCCAGTCTTTCAATCCTTCCCTGGAAAGCTTTCTGAAGGTTGTTCACCAGCTCATCCATACGTTTTTTAGCAGTCTCGTTGAAGTATTTTTTTACATAGATCTGTCCTAACATTTCACCAAGACCACCGTTTACACGATTCACCATTTTTTTCCAACGGCTGCTTTGTTTCTTTTGGCCACTGAATACGCGATCAAATTCAAAATTCGCATCCACAAACGGTTTGCTTAAAAGTCCGGCATTGTCGCTGATGTAATCGAATTTCACTTTGGTTTTCCAGGCTTCGATGGGTTGTGAAGCAAGTAACTTGTTTAAGCCGGCGTAGTAGCCAGGTTGGCCAACATCTATACTATCGGTTTTGATGTTCATTTTAGCGAACATGTTGCTGATACCCAGGTTTGGATTTTTCTTATCGAATTCCGCAACGCTCATTTTGTTGTAGTTCGACTGAGGATCGCGTAACTCAACCGGGCTGCGGTGCGATTTTGCGATTTCGGTTTCAAGGGCGAGAACGGTTTTAGCGTTTGCAGCAGCAGTTGTAGCATCAACGCCGGTCAAACCGAACATTGTTTCTACATGTTTAAGAAAGGCATTACGTGCCGCTACACTTGCGCTGTCGGTGCGGGTGTAATAATCTTTTTCAGGTAATGAAGTTCCCGTCTGGTAAAAAGCAACAATATTTTGTGTACTGTTCTTTTCGTCAGCACCAACATACATGCCTATCAAATCGCCCTCTCCTTTTGAATACGAATCAGCAAGCAGGTCCATCAGCTCTTTATAATTTTTAACGGCATCTATTTTTGCAAGCATGGGTTTCAAAGGCTCTGCCCCTTTCTTTTCTATAGCCGCAGTGTCCATACCGCTTGCATAATAATCACCGAGCTTTTGCTCCACGCTGCCTTTTTGTCCATTGCTTTTTGCAGCTTCTTCCAGCAAGCCTTTCAACTTCTGGAGATTTTCTTCATATAGTGTATAGAAACTACCCCATCCGCTTTGATCGTCAGGAATAGTGGCATTTTTAATCCAGTTCCCATTAGCATAGAGATAAAAATCATCTCCCGGTTTCACAGTAGTGTCCATGGCGCTTTTGTCAAAAAAGCTTCTTTTCGATTTTTCGTCTGTGTGTTCTCTTTTGCAGGAAGCGCCGGCAACTAATATCAAAGCGCTTAAACTGATCAAATGAATTTTCATGTTTTTGTTTTTAAGGGGATTAAATTAAGAGCCTTAAATTGAGAAAAAAATACCGGATAAACGAGCATTAACAGCCAATTATCTGCCTCAAAAGGGGGGATTTTCGGTATAGCAGGTATAAACAAAGAATCCCCGTGAAGGGGATTCTTTAAATTAAATAAGAAAGAGTTGATTTAGTGCACCACAAGTTTTGTAACAGAACGTTTCGACTGAGCTTTCAGTTCCGCCGTATATATTCCAGAAGCGAGTCCCAGGGCTGGCACTGAGAAATCGTTTTGTTCAGTAGAGAATACAAAAACAGCTTTTCCTGTCAGGTCGTAAAGCGTTATGGTTTTTTCACCGGTCTCGTTGCAGCGAACGGTAAATTGTCCGTCATTTGGATTTGGATAAATTGAAAACTCAGCCAGACCTGTAAATTCTTTCAGACCGGTACATTCAGCAAGTATTTGAGAATAAGTGGCGCTATTTTCACAACCATTAATGTCGGTACCTATTACAGTGTAGGTGGTGGGTCCCTGAACTATATGATTTAAAGGATTACCGAAATAAATACCTTGATTGTTGCTCGCGATCCAGGTGAATGTACTTGCACTGTTGGCCGTTAGCATAATGAGATCTCCATCGCATACTATGGATGAGGAAGGCCCTGTTATAGTAACATTAGGTAGTGGGCTCACCGCTATCTGAACAGTAGCTTGAGCGCTGCAACCATTGGAATTCAAACCTGTAACCGAATAAACAGTTGTGCTTACGGGGCTTACCACCACGTGCGCAGAAGTTCCGAGTTGTGCCCATTGGTAGGTGTCGGCTCCAAAAGCAGTGATAGCAGCTGTATGACCCGCGCAAACAGATAGTGGATTTCCATAAGCAGCCAGGTTCGGCGATGCATTTACATAAATGGTTTGATAAAGCTGGGATTGACATCCGCTTAAAGCACTTGTGGCGATAAGGGAATAGGTGGTTGTTGTTTGCGGATAGTCTGTCAAAATGTTGGTCGTTGCACCAGTGTTCCACGTATAGGTATCGGCTCCTAAAGCAGTAATCACAGCAGCATCCCCAGAACAAATGGTGTTCGAATTTGCACTTAAACTAACGGTTGGCGAGTTAAGCGAACATGGAATGGTAATGGAAAGATCGTCCCAGCTTAGGTATTCTGCATTCCCTGAACCAGTTGTTGCTTCAATGGCAATATAATAAACTCCGGAAGAAGATACCTGGAAAGTGCCAGACAACTGTTTATAGATGATGCTAATGGCCGGACCGCTGGTAGACACAATCGGTACAAGTCCCAGTGTACTTTGCGTGGTGCCGTATAAGATAGAGAGGTCGGTCCAGTTATTATAGCCATTATACTCGGTGGTGTACCATAGTGAAGCAGAATATGTGATGCCGGCATAAAGCTGGATCCCATTGGTATAGAATTGAGTTGTGCCAACGGGGCTGTAATAAAACGATGCAAACTTATTGCCCGTTCGGGGAACCCTGTTTAACGTATTCGTGGTAGTGTAAGTTAAGGCAGTTACTCCCAAATTGGACGAGCTCCAGGAACAATTCGGCAGGTCGTTGTTTTCAGGAATACCTTCGAAGCTTTCGTAATAAGGAACGTTATCAATGGTTACCGACTGCACCAGGAGTTCTCCTGCTGTTGCAGTATAGTTGCCTGTAACAGCTGTACAGGTAAGTACAACACTATACCATGTAGGAGAACCTACTGTTGGTGTTATGAGTGTTGCTGTTGTACCGTTTGGTATGGCTACAAAAGGTCCAACGGAAGAAGAAGTAGAAGATACCCATTGGTAAGTTATACCGCCAACTGAGTATGTATTAGCAAGACTCAAAGCTACAGTGCCTCCGGGACAAATAGCATAAGTAGGAGTAATAACCGAGTTTGCAGACGGTATTGAACTGCAGGGCACCGTAAAGTACACTACCTCAATGTAACAAGGCATAGGAGGGGTTTGACCATAACCATTTATGCCGTAGTGATACATAAATGTTGTTGAACCCGAAACATAAGAAAAACCTAATGCGATCCAGCTTCCGGCAGCAGCGGCAATGTCTGTGAGACCTGCGCTGTTAATGGTTCCTGGGTTCCAGCTGTATGTTGCTCCACCAAATGTGTAGTTGCCATTGTACACAGTGCCTGAAGGGATTTGCGCGGCAATGGCGCCAGCAGTTGCGGCGACGGGTTCTACGGTGCCCATGCCCGTGATCTGTGCAATTTTTGTAGTGCTGGTGGTAGAATAATGATAACCGTAATAAGTAGCCTGAGTTACCGTACATCCTACGGGAAGACTCGTTAGATCGAATTTGCCCCAACCCTGGTTGAGTCCGCTGGTTAAACGAATGTATCCACTGGTTTTGGTAGTAGCAGAGGTTTGATACCCGGTCCAATAAGTAACATTACTTGGATAATAATTTACAGTGGGGTCGAGGTGGATTGGGAAATGTGCGGAACCGTTCTGAATCCAGGACAAAGGAAAAGAGCTTTGAATTAAAGCGGATTTACCTTCTTTAACCAGGGAGAGATTCCCCTGCATTAATTCTTCCTCCGTTGTACTGCTCCCCATTGCCACTGGCTGAGGAACCTGGAAAACAGAAGTACCTTTATGTTTAACAACTATCTCGTTGTTGGATAAGTGGAATTCTACATCGCCATTTTCTGTGATAAATTCCTCTTCAATTGAAATAGAAACCGCGCCCTGTGGAATCTGACTCAAAAAATTAGCAGATTGGATGATGATGTCGAATTTTCGGGAATCATTACCTAAGGTGTAAGCAAGGCTGAGATCGGGATGAAATCCTGTGTAAGTGATCCTTGCTCCAACGGCCTGTACCGATACTGCCGAAGATACCGGCAGTGAGCTTATCACCTGGCCATTTGCATTAAGAAAATGAAGGCCCACAATTTTCTCCTTAAACTCTCCCTCCTTTGTTTTCATAATAACATAATCGTTAAAAGGGTTTAGTGGGAAATATGTTTTTACAGCATTGCGTTCTGCAGCATAGGGATGGGTGAGCAAGTTTTGGCTTGTGTTAACAGCTATGCGTGTGTCAATCTCCTCCCATTCATTTTGTTCACTTAAATAATGGATGGAGGCTGGCGATATAAAAGCCGCAATACTGTTATTGTCTTTTAAGAAGTGTTTAGAGGTTCTTGTTCTTTTGTCTTTTAATTCTGAAGAGAGGTGTTTTCGACTCCAGGGCGTTTCACTGACAGTCTCTCTCTCGCCTGCAAAGCCGATAAAAGAAAAACAGATTAAGACGCAAGCCAGGAGTACTTTTTCAAGATTGATTTTTTTGTACAATTCAGTCACCAGCAATCCTTGCTGGGCAGACGGGTAGTTTTTTTTCATGATCGTATGGGGTTAAATTGGTTAAATAAAGAGCGTTTGAGGGTAAGCCCTCATAACCAAATTAAACCCTTTTGATTGAAGAAAAATTGACAAAAGACAAGGTAGACGTTTTTTTAGATTTTCACGTCCTTCCATTTGCCTTTTTTAAAGAAATACCAGGCAACTATTGCAAGAAGTGTTTCAGCAACCGGAATGGCAATGAAGGCCCCGGTAGATTTTAAATCGAACCCTTTGGCCAATAAATAAGCTAAAGGAACCTGCACCAACCAGAAGCAAACAAAATTTATCAGCGTGGGAGTTTTAGTATCACCGGCCCCGTTAAGCGCCTGAGTCATTACCATCGACAAGCCGTAAAAAATATATCCACTGCCAATAATTTGCAATGAGAGCGCACCATATCCGATTACTTCTTCATCGTTTGAGAAAAAACGAATAATGGGTGAAGCACAAAAAATGAATAACAACATTACAAAACCCATGAAGATTGCATTGTATTTTGCGGTGAGCATAACACTTTTTTCTGCGCGGTCAATTTGTTTCGCTCCTAAATTCTGACCAACAAGTGTTGCCGCCGCATTGCTTAATCCCCAGGCCGGGAGAATAAAGAACACAACGTTACGGATGGCGATCTGGTATCCCGCAGAAGCTGTAGTACCGCCGGTTTCTGCTACCAGCCTGGCCAGTACGATCCAACTGCCACTCGCAATAATAAATTGCAAGGTAGCGGGCCAGGCGACATCTATTAGTGAATAGATAATTTGCTTGTCGGGAGTAAAATAACTTTTTGTAAACTTCAACAGACCACTGCCTTTGAACAGATGATAGCATTGGTAAAGTACCCCGGTGCTTCTTCCAATCACCGTTGCAATAGCCGCACCCTTTAACCCGTAAAAATGAATAAGAACAGGGCAGAGGATAATGTTCATAAGACTGGCAAGCCAAAGGCTTTTCATAGCCATTGCTGCATCACCCGCACCACGGAAAATCCCGTTAATAAGGAACAATAAAATAATAGACAAACTTCCACCGAACATAATTCGGGTAAAAACGGCACCATCGCGTACTACTTCGTCACTGGCACCCATCAAGCCAAGTATTTCCGGCGCAAATATCACTCCTGGAATTGTAAGCAACACTGTTACTACCATAGCAACCACAAGCGATTGAGCTCCTGCATGAGCCGCCTCCCCAAGGTTTTTTTCACCGGTGCGTCGTGCAACAATTGCTGTTGCAGCCGTGCTTAAACCAATGGCAATAGAATAGATGAGGGTGATGACAGATTCTGTAAGCCCCACAGTTGCGATTGCATTTTGACCAAGCTTGCTAACGAAAAACATATCTACTACCGCAAACACGCTTTCAAGGCTTAACTCCAGTATCATTGGAATAGCCAGTAAAAACACTGCCCGGGGAATGCTTCCCTGTGTATAGTCTTGCTCTTCGCCGTTGAGCGATTGTTTAATCAGCTGAATTGTTTTTTTTAATTGTGTTTGGGTTGTTTCCGCCATAAAATTGTCAAAAAGGGCATCAAATGTAAGACATTTTTGTTAATCCTCCAGTACTTCAGCCGTGAAGCCCATTTGATGGATTAGTACGAGTATTAGTGGACTATCTACGATTCCGCTCTTATACTCTATTCTTAATATTTTGTCGCAGTCCTCCAGATCAAAGTTAACCTCGTACTTTAAATCCAACTGCCTGATAAGAAAAAGTACTTTTTCAGCACTGGAACTGTTTTGAACGTTCGTTTTAAATACCTCTACCACTTTTCTGTTTAGTTTAGTTCCTCGTTTTGTTTCAACCGTATCATGCACATCATTTCCCGCTCACTTTTGTACCATTCCACACATGGAAATTTGTTGTCTCTTCGTGGATCGGAAAGTAATTTGTTGAAGGCTTTGGGAATACTTTCGATATTATTCATAAAATCAACAATTGTCTCCGTTAAGTAAGCGCCACTGCTAATAACAAAGGTCTTGCAGCCGTAAGCAGCGCCTTCACCCTTATAACGTTCTTCAACGGCGGCCCAATACGCAATGTTCCTGTTTTTATCCTCACTCGAAATTCCATAAAATGATCTTTCACATACCGAAGGGTGAAGATCCTCCAGGGTATGAAACGCCTCTGATATACCATTAGGGAACTCTTTCGCTTCTATGTAAAATACATTTACATCTTTCTTTAATATCTGAAGTTCCATGCCCTTAACCTTTAACGCAAAGTTAATTCCAGCTTAAATTTCAGGCATGGTGTAAAAACGTCAAGCTCAGGGGTTGATCGCGACATTATTTTACTATACTTTTGATTCAACAATTCGATCTGAAATAACGTAATATCATGAAGCATATTTCTGTTTTAGTCCCAAAAGGCGCAGCAACCCTTAGCTGCATTGAAGGGTCATTCAAAGCTTTTAACATCGTAAACAGTTTTTTACAGGAAATAGGTAAAGCACCGATGTTTAAAGTGCAGTTAGTTGGACTCGATCACGAGCCTCAGGTTTATGATTCTTTGTTTAAGGTCCAGCCTGATTATAGCATACATGATGACTTTAAATCGGACCTGATTATTGTTCCTGCAGTTAACGGCGACTGGAAGAAGGTGATTGAGATAAATAAGGATTTTTTGCCCTGGATAACAAGCCAACATGAAACCGGATCCGAAATCGCAAGCTTGTGCGTTGGTGCGTTTATTCTTGCATCATCGGGACTTATGGAAGGTCGCAAATGTTCTACCCACTGGCTGGCGGCGAATGAATTCAAAAGAATGTTTCCCGGAGTAGAATTGGTGCCCGATAAAATTATCACAGATGAAAAAGGTATTTACACAAGTGGGGGCGCTATTTCATTCTGGAATCTTCTGTTGTATATCATCGAAAAATATACAGATCGCGACATGGCCGTATTGCTGGCAAAATATTTTGAAATAGAAATCGACCGCTACGATCAGTCGCGTTTCATTATGTTCAAAGGCCAAAAGGAACATGAGGATGAACAGGTAAGAAGGGCCCAGGAGTTTATTGAAAGCAATTACAAGGACAAATTATCCGTGGAACAACTGGCTGATATGTTTGCGCTTGGGCGCCGGAGCCTGGAGAGAAGATTTAAAAAGGCAACGAATAACACCATTATCGAATACATTCAACGGGTAAAAATTGAAGCGGCGAAAAAAAGCTTCGAATGTAGCCGAAAGAACATCAGTGAGGTAATGTACGATGTAGGTTATACAGATACCAAGGCATTTAGAACAACATTCAAAAAAATATCGGGACTTTCTCCTATAGAATATCGGAATAAGTACAACAAACAAGCAGCGCTTGTCTGATTGATTTACAGAATTAAAAAAGCCGTCCTGATGCTTCGGGACGGCTTTTTGTCTTTACAAACAATGGAATTATTTTCCTTTGTTAACTGTACCTGCTAATTCAGCACCAGCTTTGAATTTTACAACTTTTTTAGCTGCAATTTTGATTTCTTTACCGGTTTGAGGATTGCGTCCAACACGAGCAGCACGTTTAGCTACTGAGAAAGAACCAAAACCTACCAGACCAATACGGTCACCTTTTTTCAATGCTTTGTGAATGCTTTCTACTGTTGCGTCTAAAGCACGTGTAGCATCAGCTTTAGTTAATTTTGAGCTGGCTGCAATTGCGTCGATTAATTCTGCTTTGTTCATTTTGTTTTTTGTTAAAGGGTTAAACAATTATTTAATTGATAACAAACATAATCATATAAACCGCTCTTGTCAAGTGTTTTGGAGGAAAAGTTGCTGATTTTGTTGATAAATAGGCGTTTTTTAACAAATGAGCCTCTGGAAAGCTTGAATATAAAGACTTTTGAGGTTTAATAGCATCGAAACGCCCATATTTAGAGGCTTTTCAGTTGTGGTCGCGAAACGCCCGTCAGAAGCGGGTTTTGATACACACACATATATATAAGGCGCGAATAACTGTGCAAATTGAAGCGCTGACATAAAAATCAGCGAAGCCTAAAGCTGATTTGTCGAAAAAACAGTTAATAGGAGCATTAAAATCACTTACTTTGAGTCGCACGGTACTTTTTCCAAACATGAAGGATTTCTTCCAACTGACGACGAACTTAAAAAGAGATTTTTCGGGTCTGATTCCAGTCAAATTAGCCTTACTTGGCGACAGCTCTACTCAGTTTCTACAGCAGGCTCTGCGGGGTATGGCGTATGATCGGGGTATGGATCTGCAAATTTTCGAAGCCGACTTTAACCAGGTGGAGCGCCAGGCATTTGACCGCGACTCGGAACTTTACGCATATAAGCCTGAGATTGTAGTTATTTTTCAGAGCACCGAAAGGCTTCACGCGGAGTATAACTACCTCGCTCCTGCGGAAAAGAACAAATTGGCCGAACAGCGTCTGGCCCTCGTCAAGGAACTTTACAAAACTATTTCCGTAAACCTGTCAGCGAAAGTTATATACTACAATTATGCAGAAATTAACGACGCCGTTTTTGGAAATTATTCCAACAAGTTAGATTTTACTTTTCTTTTCCAGCAAAGAAAGCTCAATTATGAGTTGATGAATTTTGCTTCTTTGAATTCAGATTTTTATATCTGCGATTTGCTTTCTATTCAAAACCAGCAGGGACGTAACTTCTTTTTTCATCCATCTACGTACATTAACGCAGAAATGGTTCTTAGTCTTGATGTGCTGCCATTGGTTGCTGCCAGTACACTGGATATTATAAGTGCCTTAAAGGGGAAATTTAAAAAATGCCTGGTGCTTGACCTGGATAACACGCTCTGGGGTGGTATTATTGGCGACGACGGTATGGAGAATATCCAGCTCGGTAACCTGGGCATAGGAAAAGCTTTCACCGAATTTCAGCACTGGATCAAAAAACTGAAAGAACGCGGGATTATACTAGCAGTATGTAGTAAGAATACGCATGAGGTAGCGATGGAACCGTTCGAAAAACATCCCGATATGGTCCTCCGTCCGGAAGACATTGCTGTGTTTGTTGCAAATTGGGAGAACAAGGTTGATAATATCCGATATATACAGAACTTTCTGAATATTGGATTTGATAGCATGGTTTTCCTGGACGATAACCCTTTTGAAAGGGCCATGGTTCAGGAGAATATTCCCGAAATTACGGTTCCCCATTTACCAGAAGATCCTGCGGAATTTCTTGGAGTGCTATATGCGCTGAATCTTTTCGAAACCACTTCATATTCCAGGGAGGATTCTGAGAGGAACGCATCATATAGAATTGAAACAGAACGACTGAGCCTCTCAAAGACGTTTACAAATGAAAACGAATTTCTCAGGAACCTGGATATGGAATCCGTGGTCGAGAATTTTACGAGATTCAACACGCCACGCGTTGCTCAACTCTCGCAGCGCTCGAACCAGTTTAATCTCCGGACCTTGCGATATACAGAATCTATACTCGAAACAATCTCAGGCTCCAACAATTATTTTCCATTTGCTTTTAGTCTTCGCGATAAATTTGGAGACTATGGATTGATTTGTGTGGTGGTGTTGAAGGAAGAAAAACCAACAAGCCTTTTTATAGAATCATGGTTCATGAGTTGCCGCGTATTAAAGAGAGGAATGGAACAATTTGTCCTGAATACGATTAGTGATTTTGCACTCTCCAAAGGTTTTGAATACTTGAGAGGCGAGTATTTACCAACCGAAAAAAATGGAATGGTCCGTGATCATTATTTAAACCTT
This sequence comes from Bacteroidia bacterium, assembly GCA_016788025.1. Lineage (GTDB taxonomy): Bacteria > Bacteroidota > Bacteroidia > B-17B0 > Aurantibacillaceae > Aurantibacillus. The sequence continues at coordinate 2,275 of JAEUTM010000566.1, read as the reverse complement.
GGGTTTAAAGAAGAGGACGGGTCGTGGTTTTTAGATCTGAAGAGTTATCAAACGAAAGAAACATGTATAAGTATTGTAAAAAAATATGAACCTGGACCGACAAGAATTATTTAATCAGATCCGTAAAATTTTTGTCCAGGTACTGGATGATCCTGCTATTGTATTGAAGGAGGAAACCAAGGCATCGGATGTCTATGGATGGGATTCGTTGACGCATATACAACTGGTCGTTTCAATTGAAAAACATTTTAAAATTCGCTTCACGTCAAGGGAGATTCAAAGCTGGCAAAATGTTGGACAAATGGTGGACTGCATCCAAACGAAATAAAATGATTTTTAAAGAAGGACAAAACTTCGAAAAAATGTATACTGTTACTGAAACGGTTTACGAGGCATTTATTCGTGTGTTTGGAGACAATAATCCGCTTCACAGTGACCTAAGTTTTGCAAAATCGTTTGGGTTTAAAAATAAGGTAATGCATGGGAATATTTTAAATGGCTTCCTGTCGCATTTTGTAGGGGAGTGTTTGCCAATTAAAAATGTGATCATTCACTCCCAGGAAATTCATTTCAAAAAACCTGTGTATATGGGTGATATTTTAAATTTTGAAGCGCAGGTTAAAGAAATACATGAATCTGTAAATGCCGTTGAGCTCGACTTTAGATTTAAAAACAATGATCAGGTTGTGGCTAAAGGTAAAATACAAATCGGTATTCTGGAGGGTAATTAGTTTAATCAATCCGATAATATAAATGCCATTTAATTCAGTTTCTTTCCTTTTGTTTTTTACCGGTTTCTTCTTCCTATACTGGTTCGTATTCGGGAAAAATCTGAAAATGCAGAATTATTTTCTGCTCATAGGGAGCTACGTGTTTTATGCTTTTTGGAACTGGCGCTTTCTGGGACTGGTCCTGCTCACATCGCTATTGAGTTATTTGTCAGGATTGGCCCTTCAGAAAATGAGAGAGGGAAAATTCAGACGTGTTTTTCTCATTCTTGGACTATCCCAGGCTTTGCTTCCCTTGCTGTTTTTTAAATACTTTAATTTTTTTTCAGTCCTGGCACATGGCCCTGTTCTCAGTCTCGTGCTTCCACTAGGAATTAGTTTTTACACGTTCAGAATCATAAGTTATATTCTTGACATTGACACGGGCAAAATCCAGGCAGTGAAGGACTGGTCGGTGTTCTTTAACTATGTTTCTTTTTTTCCTTCTATTATATCAGGACCAATAGATCGGGCTGGTTTGTTGGTGCCACAATTGCAGTCAACCCGCTCTTTTAATTCCGCAATGGCTGTGGATGGTTTGCGACAAATACTCTGGGGTTTGTTTAAGAAAGTTGTTATCGCTGACAATTGTGCCACTATTGCTAATAGTGTTTTCGACACTCACTCTTATGTCTCGGGGAGTGCTATTCTTCTCGGCGCATTTTTTTATACTATCCAGATATACGCCGATTTTTCCGGATATTCGGATACCGCTATCGGAGTCGCCAAACTTATAGGATTTAAAATCACACGCAATTTCGATTACCCGTTTTTCTCTGAAAACATAGCAGAATTCTGGAGAAAGTGGCACATCTCTCTGACAAGCTGGACTACCGACTATATTTTTACTCCCTTGAATATCTCCTTCAGAGATTGGGGAAAATCGGGGCTTGCGCTGGCGGTGATCATTAATTTTTTAATTATTGGATTTTGGCATGGAGCTAACTGGACATTTCTTCTTTTTGGTATTATGCACGCCTGCTATTATATACCCCTAATTATTAATGGATCAATAAACAGGAGAATTAAACATGATTTACAAAGATCCCGGCCGTCATTATTACAGTTTGCCAGGATGAGCGGCGTTTTTTTTATTGTGATGTTGGCCTTTATTGTATTTAGGTCCGAAAATATTGACAAGGCTTTGAGTTATTTCAGAAGAGTATTTTCCGCCGGAATTATTGACACAGTTCAGATCCCTGGTGGCACGCACCTTGTTGTTCTTTCTCTGTTTATTATGTTGATGATTTGTGTCGAATGGTTGCAAAGGGGGATGGAACATGGCTTGTGTTTTAGATCGGATCCCCTCGAAATATGCAATGTAAAAAAAGTGGTCAGATGGGGAATCTATCTTCTGCTTGTGTTACTCATTTTTTGTTTTGAGGGCAGAGAACAGGATTTTATTTATTTCAGATTTTAAGTGAAGAGTTTCCTGAAACATATGTTATTGTTCGTTATCCTGGTACTGGCATCGGTGTTTTTAATCGATCTTGTAAAAGTATCTGATG
>JAEUTM010000561.1 GCA_016788025.1 Bacteroidia bacterium | reverse complement strand
TAGATAGGTTATTACAAGATTTTTCATTTTTATCAAAAGTAACATCTTTTCTGGCTAAAAAATAGGGCGGTTTCCCGCCCTATTTTTTGGGTCTGCGAATTACTATCTTTAACCTGTGATATCAATGAAAGACATATTTATCAGTCACTCCAGTAAAGACGAAGATCTTGTGAAATCGTTTATAAACAAAATCTTAGTGGCTGGACTTAACATAGACAAGGAGAGAATATTTTGCACCGCGGCTGAAAATATGGGAATTAAGAGCGGTAATGATTTCAGAAAGGAAGTTAAAAACCGATTAATACAATCTAAGTACATTATACAGATAATTACGACAAATTATAAAAATAGTGAAATCTGTCTCAACGAAATGGGCGCGGCGTGGGCATTAACCGACTGTGTTGTTCCATTCATCCTTGACCCTATTCGATACGATAATGTAGGTATAATACACTCTACCACACAACTACTTAGAATTAACGTTAAGAAAGATCTATTGAGATTTAAAGATGATCATAAAGAACTTTATCCGGAATCTAAGTTTAGCTCTGAATACTATGATGCTCAAATCAACGAATTTCTAAGTGACTTTATTCCCGGTACTAATTTAATGCGTTATAGGACCGCATCATTAGAGATTTCCAGTGAATCCATTAATAGTTATTTCCGACGTTATCTAGAAAAGGACACCGATCGAACTAGTTTGATTTTGCAGGCTCAGCCGACGCTATCTGACTGTAGAGAGGTGTTTTTACCTTCTTATTTTAACGAAGTATACAGTTCTTATGGTTTGGTTTTTAATTCGATTCTTAAGGATGGGGATGAATTTAGAAGAGGTATTGCTAACCGGCAAGAGGTGTCTATAATTCCTGTGACATACGAAGATATTCAAGACGTAAATGAGAAGTCAAAACTTAAAATTTCGTTTGGTGCGTCAATTAATCGGGGGGTCGTATTTTATCAAATAAAATTCAGAGAATATAATCAAGATTCAGGATATACTCTGAACTATTGGTGCTATATAAACAATCGATGGGTCTATTTTCCGAAACCTTATCGAATCATTTCAACTATTGATGACATTCGGGAAGACAAGTCCCTTAAATTAATAGTCAAAGTTCTAAAGTTCTTTGGAGTTCATAAAGATATTCGGAAATATAAAGGGAGGTCTGAAATGTTGGTTAGTCATGTCATTGGCAGACTTTCGAATGACGAATTAAACTAAAGGACTTAAACTGTTAAGTTACAATATTTCCCGCTGGCACCAAATTTTCATCTAAAAGAGAAAACAGTTTCCATGAAAACTCCAAAGTTCATCTCTGCGACTTTAATTGCAAGTGTAATTTTTTGTGGCTTGGCAAGTTTCCGCCCCATCCCCAAAGGCGCCAAAGCTGTAAAACCCTTCAACCAAAAAAAATACCTGGGTACCTGGTATGAAATAGCGAGACTGGACTATAAATGGGAGAGAAACCTTAATAATGTTACCGCTACTTACAGTCTGAGGGAAGACGGAAAAATTAAAGTAGATAACAGGGGATATAATTACAAAAAGAATAAATGGGAAGAATCTGTTGGCAAAGCTAAACCAGCTTCAGATCCAACTGAAGGAAGGTTAAAAGTATCCTTTTTCGGACCATTCTATTCTGAATATAATGTAATAGCGCTGGACCAGGATTATAAATACGCCCTGGTTGCGGGATCGAACACAAAATACTTGTGGATTCTTTCCCGCGAAAAAACGATTCCGGAAAAAGTTAAATTGGAATACCTGGAAAAAGCCAAATCATTAGGCTACAAAATCGAAGACCTTGTGTGGGTAGAACACGGCAAAAACCCAGTGGGTTTTTGAGCGAGCATGTGCGGAGGACTTCAATTTACTTTTCTAAAATTTGTAAAGCATGGCGTTTTGATTCAACATTTTTGATGATGCGACTAATTATACCTTCCCCATCAATAATAAAAGTGGTGCGTACAATACCATCAAGAATTCTTCCAAAAAGCATTTTGGTTCCCCAAACATCGTAATCCCTAATCATTTTCATGTCGGTATCAGCAAGCAGCGAATAGGGGAGATTAAATTTCTTGATGAACTTTTGATGAGATTTTTCATCATCGGCACTTACGCCAAGCACGGTATAACCTTTTTCAACCAGGCTGCTATAGTCATCTTTTAAATTACACGCCTGTTGTGTACAAGTTGGTGTATTGTCTTTGGGATAAAAATAAAGGACCAGCATTTTACCTCTAAGGTCCGATAAACGAACTGTTGAGCCATGCTGGTCCTTTGCTTCAAAATCAGGGGCCTTCATTCCTTCCACCAGGGAGGTTTGATGGCCTATAAAATTACCATCCTCTTTCCTGGTTGTCATTATTGTCTTCTTCTTTCGCTTCATCATCGTTAGAACTGTTCCATGATGAATTGTCTGAAGAGTCATTGCTGTTGGAATCAGAGTCGTAAGAGTTGTAATTATTGTTCGAATAACTGTTAGATGAATCGTTGTTTGAATTCATCGTATCATCATTCGATTCTTCAGGACTGTTATAGTCTGGCATAGTATAAGAAGTGTTTTTTACTTCAGGCGTTGGTTTTGCCATTGGTTTAGACTTCTTAACTACTTTGCGTACCGGTTTTTTAGCGGCTGCTTTCTTTTTAGGAGCAGCTTTTTTAGAGGCTTTCTTAGGAGCGGCTTTTTTCTTTGCTACTTTTTTCGCCGCTTTTTTAACCGACTTCTTCGCTACTTTTTTCGCGGATTTTTTTGCTGTTTTTTTCGCCGCTTTTTTAGGAGCGCTTTTTTTCGCCGCTTTCTTTTTAGGAGCTGCTTTCTTCGCTTTTTTCGCCGCTTTTTTTACAGCTTTCTTCGCTGCTTTTTTTGTCGCCTTTTTTGCTGACTTTTTATTTTTCTTAGCCATAGGATTTTTAGTTTAGTTGTTTCGAGTTAGATTTTTGCGTTTTATAAATTGTTTTTCATAATACTTACAATACAACTTTATGCCACACTCTTCACACTTTGGATTCCTTGCCAGGCAAACATACCTTCCATGCAAAATCAACCAGTGATGTGCTTTAGGTATCAAATGCTCAGGGATAAATTTAACTAATTGTTTTTCAGATTGCAAAGGATTTTTAGCATTTGATGTCAGTCCAATACGGTTACTCACCCTAAAAACATGAGTGTCCACCGCCATTGTCGGCTTTTCATAGATTACTGAGGCTATAACATTTGCCGTTTTACGGCCCACTCCGGGTAATTTTACCAATTGATCTACTTCCGAAGGTACCACCCCTTTAAAATCGGATAAAAGCATTTTAGCCATGCCTGCAAGGTGCTTAGCTTTGTTATTAGGATAGCTGATACTTTTTATGTAATTAAATAACACTTCAGAACTGCTCGCCGCCATAGCTTCCGGATTCGGAAAATCTCTGAAAAGAGCAGGGGTGGTAAGGTTTACGCGCTTGTCGGTGCATTGCGCGCTCAGTATAACTGCTACAAGGAGTTCAAACGGGTTTGAATAGTTCAATTCAGTTTCAGCCGGCGCGGCGTTGTTTTGAAAATAACCGAGTACTTTTTCGTAACGCTCTTTCTTAGTCATAATAAAAGTAAATTTATGTGTTATTCTCTGTATTATTTTGGCTAATGGTTATTTTTGTTTTCATAAATGAAGAAAAGTCTTTTAGCAAGCGCCCTGGTTATTTTGCTCTGTAATGGTTCGTGCCGGGAACCTGAGCCTGTGCAAAAAGCTCCCGAAAGGAGCCTGGAGGAAAATGATGCCATAATCAAAGATCAGATTGTAAGAGTGAATAAACAGTTGCTTCAAAAAGAAAGCGACGAGATGGATTATTATGCTAAGACGCATAAAATGCCCTTTGTGAAAACCCTCTCCGGGATTAGATACTATGTTTATAAACCTTCTCAAAAGGGTGATAGCATTAAGGACAATATGACTATCGATATGGATTTTGAGGTTAGCTTACTCGATGGAACCCTTTGTTACAGTTCAAAAACCGAAGGTAAAAGGACATTTGTTGTGGGTCACGATGATGTTGAAAGTGGCGTTCATGCCGGGGTTAAATACCTTAAAAGAGGTGATAAAGCAATTTTGCTGATACCATCTGCATTGGCTCACGGTTTGTTGGGTGACATGAACAAGATTCCGCCTCAATCGCCTATAGTTTGCGATGTTCAGATTTATTAAAGAAATTCAGGATAAATTAAACGCGGACCCCAATCACAAGAACATCATCAACCTGCTCTAAAGCACCTTTCCAGTCTTCAAAACGGGAGTTTATGTGTTCAAATTGTTGATTTATAGAGAGTTCAGATACCTCTACAAAAATCTCGCGCAATTGTTTGTGTTTAAATTTTTTGCCTTCGGGTCCACCGAACTGATCACCATAACCATCAGTAAAGGTGTAAATCATATCTCCTTTTTCAAGTGGAATTTCATTGAAAGTAAAAAGACTTGAATCGTCGTGGGACTTACCAACAGGCATTTTATCTGCCTTACAAGTGATAATTTGTTTATTACGGATAATACAGAAGCTATTGTTAGCTGCAGCATATTGTAACGTCATCCTTTTAAGATCGAGTTTACACAAAATGGCGTCCATACCATCTTTACTTTCTTCTGAGCTTCCCTCTGGGTTCAAGGCCTTTATGATCCTTGATTTCACTTCATTTAAAACCAGGTCAGGTCTCGAAATACCCTGGTTGATCACATCGTTTAGCTTACTGATGTTAAGCAAACTCATAAATGCACCTGGAACGCCATGGCCGGTTGAATCGGCAGTGATGTAAACAAAACTATCGGGTAGACGCGTAGCCCAGAAAAAGTCACCCGCTACAATATCTTTGGGTTTAAAAAGTACAAAATGTTCGTTTAGATTGTCGCTTAACAGTTTTGAGTTAGCCATTAAAGCGGTTTGAATACGCTTTGCATAATTGATACTGTCGAGAATTTCTTTTTGTTTTTCATCAACGAGGTGCTTTTGTTTTTCGATCTCACTTTTCTGTGCAGAGAGGAGTTTGTTTGCTTTGCGGCGTTGATTATTGCTTCGGATACTGAATAAAAGTAAAATAATACCTATTGCGGAAAGTATTGCAATGATGGAAATAACGTTTTTCTGTTTGCCGATGGTTCCCTCAGCCCTGGCAATTTCATCGCGCTTTTGTTTAAGTTCCGCATCCAGTTGTTTTTGTTTTTCAACCTGTGCTGCAACTTCACCGCTTATCCGGTTGTATTCTTCCATCTTGGCAGAGAGAACAGCTGCTTTTGCTTTCAGCGTATCTTCCATTTGCAAAAGCATGGCCTCTTTTGCTTTCTTTTCCTCTTCCAGGTTTTTATACTTGGAGAGAATTTGTTTGATGTCATTTTTATCAACGCTTACATCACCAGACTTCACAAAGGACTCAAGCTTGTCGAAGATTGACTTCCATTCTCCTTCTTTTACAATGGCAGCTGAGTAAAGCGCATCTCTTACTTCGAGGTTTGCTTCTTCGAGTTTTGGTTTGTTGATAATATACTTTACGTGCCCGCCACTTTCAGCAAATGAGATCATAGACTTTTTATAATCCAATAGATTTTCAGCCACCATGAGAACACTTTTGCCACGGATTTTTGCATACATGGACCAGAAGTTATCGTTCCTGGAACCGTCAACCACAAGCATCTGGCAAGGTTTAATGTCATTAACAGTGGGACAATAAACAACGCGGATTGGAATACGGTTTCTGAATTTGGCAATATTTTGTAATCCTTTTAA
>JAEUTM010000560.1 GCA_016788025.1 Bacteroidia bacterium | reverse complement strand
CGGGTTAAGAAGACCGGAGGGAGAATATTCCAGCATAGACATTCTTGAACCTCCCTATTCAACAAATAACAGCTACTTGCTGGATGGCGAAAAACCTTTTGGGCCTGAGGTATTATGGCGTCGGTATACAGCAGATGATCCGAAAGATTTTTATTCACAAAACATTTCAAGTGCCCAGTTACTTAAAAATGGTAACATTCTTATTTGCGAAGGAGCAAAAGGAAAATTTTTTGAAATAAATCAGGATAATAAAATAGTATGGGCTTTTGTAAATACCTTCGCTAATATATCCGATCAGCCAACAGAGCGACGTAAAAGCCCAATATTTAAATGTGTGTTCTACGAATCCTCTTTTCCAGGATTGAATGTGATTTTTCAAGCCAGGACTAACGAGATCCCTGAGAGGTAAAATACGAATGCCCTGATTTCTTCGTTATACCTGCACTGGCATCCCTTTTGTTACATCAGTTTATGCGCAAAACAATCTCGTTAACAGTTTTACTAATCAGTCTTGTGTTTTTTTATTGTAAAAAAGACCATAAGATCGAAGAACCGGAACCCGTTCCATCTTCTCCAAAAAAATTAGTGATCGACGCTCTGCTCACAAACCTGCAAATTCCATGGGGCATGGCAGAACTTCCGAACGGTGATTTACTTTTCTCCGAAAGATCAGGAAGAATCAATTTGCTTAAGAAAAACGAAACACAGAAAAAAAATCTGTATACCGGTCAGGTGCAACAAAACGGTGAAGGCGGCATGCTCGGTATTTGTATCGATCCGCTTTTCTCAACCAACCATTATGTTTATGCTTACGAAACAACCGATAGCAACAGGATAGTGCGTTTCAAACTGGAAAACGATGTACTCACAAAAGACAAGGTCATTCTCGGTGGTATTCCCCAGGCCCAAAACCACGACGGTGGCGCTTTGAAATTTGGGCCCGATGGCTATCTCTATGTTGGCACCGGTGATGTCACACAAGGAACACTTGCACAGGACAAAAACTCTCTGGCTGGTAAGATCCTCAGAATTGACCGGGAAGGCGCGCCTGTATCGGGAAATCCCTTTAACAGCCGTATCTGGACATATGGGCATAGAAACGTACAAGGCATAACCTGGACGCACACCGGATTGATGCTTGCTACAGAACATGGGCCTTCCGGCGAGTCGGGTTGGATTGCGCACGATGAAATAAATATCATTTCGCCGGGCAAAAATTACGGTTGGCCCCTCGCCAGGGCAGGAACGGAAACCGACAGCCTCACTCCCCCCCTCATTCATTCTGGCAACGATACCTGGGCACCTTCTGGATGTGTTTGGTTAGGTCCTTCGTCGATATGGCCAAATTGCCTGGTAGTTGGCGCCCTAAGAGGAAAACGACTGCTTCGTATTTACATAGATCCCATTAGCAAACAGGTAATTTCGCAAAAAGACACACTTTCGGGCACCTTTAACCGGCTTCGTAATATTATTGAGAATCAGGATGGTAGCCTTATTTTTGGGAGTTCAAATGTAGGTACACAAGGTTCAGAATTGCCAGAGGATGATAAGATCTATAAATTGCATCTTAAATAGCCCAAAATTTGGGGAATTCGCTTTAAAATCATTATATTTGTCGCCCGTTTCAAAGCCGCTGTTTACACGAGGTAAAGAATGCTGGAACGAACAATTAAAAAACAAAATAAAATGAGCATTTTATTAGACTACGTAAAAAAACAGCTTACTCCTGCAGGTTCACATCCACAATTTAAAGCAGGTGACACTATTACTGTTTCTTACAAAATTAAAGAGGGTGATAAAGAACGTATCCAGCAGTTCCAGGGCGTTGTTATTCAACGTAAAAACGAACAAGCTACCGCTTCTTTTACTGTGCGTAAAATAAGCAACGGTGTAGGTGTTGAGCGTATCTTCCCTATTTCATCTCCATTCATCGACAAAATTGAAGTTAACAAAGTTGGTATCGTTCGCCGCGCTAAATTATTCTACTTACGTGAGCGTACCGGTAAAGCGGCTCGTATCCGCGAGAAAATCCAGAACTCAGCGGATAAAGCTTAATACCTTTTTGAACATTATATTAAGAAGCCGGTTCATAAAACCGGCTTTTTTTATTTAAGTATTCTGATACTTTTGTTCAAATGGACATTAAAGCAAAAGTGATCGAAATTCTGGAAAAGGAAAACTACACCTACCAGCAACTTGCAGAATACCTCCACATGACTGAGGAAAGTCTTACCAACGAACTCAGTAACAAAACACTGGAGTTGAGGCATCTGGAAGCAATTTCCAAGGCTTTAAGAGTACCTTTATATAGTTTCTTCAGGCAGGAGAATATTAAATTTAACACAGAAGACAAGCCTTATTATATTAACAAACTATGGACGGGCGAAGATTCCGAAAAAACAGCCAGGGAACTGATGGCGGAAATAAAAATTCTGAAGCAGATTATCGAGCTGAAAGAAGAGCAGCTTAAAAAGATGAGCGCCTGACCAATTCTTTTAGCGCTCACAAATACTTATATTTGATACAGATTATATGGCCGGCGATCTTTTTATTACCCTGTTGCTTATTCTTACAAACGGATTTTTTGTAGCGGCAGAATTTGCATTGGTTAAAGTGAGGGCCTCCCAACTCGATACGAAAGCCCAAAAAGGCAGCAGACGGGCTGCACTGGCCAAATCTCTTTTAGAACAACTCGACGCTTACCTTTCAGCAACTCAATTAGGCATTACTCTTGCTTCCCTCGCTTTGGGTGCTGTTGGTGAGGAAGCAATCTCGGGCCTCGTGCAAAAAACCTTTCCACTCTTGAATACAGGGGCAAACCATGGCATTTCTTTAACCATTGCATTAACACTCCTTACATTTTTTCACGTCACCATCGGAGAGCAAATTCCGAAGATGATCGGCATTAAATATTGCCTGCAGGCTACTCTGTTCATCGCCTGGCCGATGAGGATCTTTTATTTTATCTGCGCACCTTTTATCTGGTTCCTTAACAAATCCTCCAATCTCGCTCTCAGAGTCATGGGCGTTAAACGCAGTAACGAAGAAGGAATTCACTCCGAAGAAGAACTTCGTTTGATCTTAACTGAAAGTGAAGAAGGTGGCGCTATTAAACCTAGCGAGAACGAACTTATTCAAAACGTTTTTGATTTCGACGATCGCATCGTAAAACAAGTAATGGTTCCGGAAAATCGTATTGTGGCGCTCGACGTGGAATTGGGTCGTAACGAGATTACCAGGCGCGTTATAGAGGAAGGATTTTCACGTATGCCGATTTACCTGGGCGACATTGACAATATTATAGGGATTGTACACAGCAAAGATCTTTTGCGCGCGCTTATCGACAATAAATTCAAAAGCCTGAAGGAAATTATGCGCCCGGTGCATTTTATTCCGGAAAGCATGAAAATCAATGAACTTCTGCGTGATTTCCAGAAACATCATTACCAGATGGCGATTGTTACCAATGAATTTGGATCCACAGCCGGCATTGTAACTATGGAAGACATTATCGAGGAACTTGTTGGAGAGATCCAGGATGAACATGATGAGGAAGTGCCAAACGTGGATAAAAAAAGCGACACGGAATATATTGTGAATGCGCAGGCTCCGATCATTGATGCTAACCAGGCGCTGCCTATTGCTCTTCCTGAAAACCCAACCTATGAAACGATTTCAGGATATATCAATTTTATATTCGGACGTATCCCCGCTGTTAACGACAAGCGCGAACGCGACGGTTACGAGATCACAATTCTGAAACGCAATAAAAGAAACGTTGAATCAGTTCGCTTTAAAGTTCTCGAAAAAAATGAGTCCGAATCTGAATGAAGAATACTGGACAAAACGTTACCAGGATAATGACGCGGGCTGGGACATTGGCTACGTTTCTCCCCCTCTTAAAAAATACTTCGATCAGCTTACAGATAAAAAAATCAAAATTCTGATTCCCGGGGCAGGCAATTCCTATGAAGCCGAATACCTTGTGAATAATGGATTTGAGAATGTTTATGTGTGCGATCTGTCCGCTGAACCGCTTAACAATCTGCTGCAACGCTGCCCCAAGATTAAAAAAGAAAACCTGATACACTGCGATTTTTTTGAACTGAACAAGCAAGCATTAGGTATCACGTTCGATCTGATTGTAGAACAAACTTTTTTCTGCGCTCTCAATCCCGCTTTACGCAAAAAATATTTTCAGAAAATGTCTGAACTTCTTAATCCCGGTGGACATCTGATTGGCCTGTTGTTCGATGATACGCTGAACACAGACAAGCCACCTTTTGGAGGAAACAAAGCCGAATACCTGGATTACATCGGTGAGGATTTTATCATAAGGTGCTTCGAACGCTGCTACAACTCAATCATACCAAGGCAGGGACGAGAGTTGTTTATGAACCTTCAAAAAAGCGTTTAATCAGCTTTCTTATTAGATTCTTCGCTAGTTTCTTGTTTTTCCGTACCCTTTAAATAAGAAGGCAGATTCAGCCCGGCCATATTAAAAAGATCATTCAGCGGTGGAACAGTTTTCATCATCCCCGAAACAAAATTGGCTGTGGAGTTATTTCCGTTGTCTGTATTACCAGAATCCCAAACCGTGATCTTGTCTATTTTGATATTTTTCACTGCTTCTACCTGAGTTTTAATTAATTCTGGGAGCTTTTCGATCAATAAGAGCTGGAATGCTTTAGTAGGATCACCCCCTGCGGCACTTACCACTTCACGGTAACCTTCAGCTTGTTTTGTAAGTATCTCATATAAACCTTTGGCTTCCGCTTCCATTTTTGCATAGATCGCGTCAGCTTCCCCTTTCGCCTGAACCCGGATCCGCTCTGCTTCGGCCTGTGCTTCAATAATTGCGCGCTGTTTGGAGATCTCTGCCGGTACTACCACGTTCGCGTTCTGCGTGGCGCGTTCGCGGTCCGCACGGGCGGCCTCTGCTTTTTGTTCAGACATATAAGCTTCTTCCAGGGCTTTTGCCTGTTGTACCTTTTCAGATGCTAAAGCAATGCGCAAAGCTTCCGCTTCTTTTTCACGACGTAATGCTTCCGACTGCGCAATGGAGATCTTGGCTTCATTCTCCCCTTTTATCGCAATAGCATTTGCTTCTGAGATTTTCACGCGCGTGTCTCTTTCGGCTTCTGCCTTACCAATGGACTCATCTTTTTTCGCCGAAGCAATGCTTATTTCCCTGTCCTTTTGTGTAATGGCGATCTTCACATCCCTGTCACGATGAGTTTCTGCGATCTGAGTATCTTTTTCGCGATCCGCAAGCGCTTTACCGGTTTCACCAATTTTTTCCTGCTCTGCAACACTGATCTTTGCTTCGTTGATTGCCTTTGCAGCGGCTTCTTTACCCAAAGCAGCAATGTATCCCGATTCATCTTTAATATCAGTTACGTTAACGTTGATTAGTTTCAAGCCAATCTTTTTCAACTCGCTGTCTACATTCTTAGAAATGTTCTCAAGAAATTTATCACGGTCAGAATTGATCTCTTCTATGGTCATTGTAGCGATAACCAAACGCAATTGCCCGAATAAAATATCCTTCGCCAGTTCCTGGATCTGTTCTGAAGAAAGCCCTAGCAAACGCTCCGCAGCAGTGTTCATGTTGTCGGCTTCCGTAGAAATAGCGATTGTAAAGCGACAAGGCACATCCACCCTGATATTCTGACGGCTCAGCGCATTGGTAAGATTTGCTTCTATCGACAATGGCTTCAGGTCAAGGAAGGCGTAATCCTGGATCACTGGCCAGATAAAGGCGCCGCCGCCATGGATACAACGCGCGGAAGATCCACCGGTACGTCCATAAATAACAAGGATCTTGTCTGACGGACAGCGTTTGTAGCGCGCAACCAGTGCCGAAAAGGTTACGAACAAAACAATTGCGGAAACAACAATAATTGAAACGGTCATAATTTGGGGTTTAAAATTTTTCTACGATTAAAATAGCATTCTGTTCAATGCCTACAACTTTTACCGGAGCGCCGGATTCGATCCTTTCGTCATTTGTCATCGCATCCAGTTCACGCATAGAACCGTTAACGCTAACAAGAACTTTGCCCTTGCCCTGCCTGTTAGCAGGAATTGGCAAATACGTCTCCGCGGTTTTATTTAAGGTAGCCTGTATCCTGAAGGAATTATCCTCAGCCAGCTTTTGCACCTGTCTTATAATGATAAAGAAAAGAAATACAAAAAGACAACCAACTAAAAGAGAAACCACTGCTAAAACCACCGGGTTCGCTATCAATCCATAGAACGATATCCCGGTCCAGGAAAAACCGAGTAAAAAATTGATCAGGTTACGGAAAGAAAAAAGCTGAAACGGCGCGTGTCCATCATTCAGATCGCCGTCAAAATCCGCATCAACACCATCAAAAGTGTCGCCACCAACAAAGGTCATGATCGTTTGTATTATAAAAATAATGCTTGCTGGCAGGGCAATCCACCAAAACGTTCGAAGCATTGGGTCAGGCGAATCAAACATTTCCATACGGGTAAATGTATGTTTTTTTTAATCTTCAAACAAATGAAGCATTAAAGATGCGTTGTAATTTGTTTCTTTGCATTATGAATCAGCGGGAACTATTCTTAAAACATGTTGCGCAGACATCCGATACTCCATTTTCGGGTATTGATATGAACGTAAGGTCTGCACAAGGTTCTGTGTTAACCGATGTAAACGGAAAAGAATATATAGATCTCATCAGCGGAATTTCCGTGAGCAATATCGGTCACTGTCACCCCGCAGTTGTGAAGGCCATCCAGGAGCAATCACAAAAATTTATGCACCTGATGGTTTATGGAGAATTTAATCAAAGTCCCCAGGTCGTTTACGCTACGAGCTTATGCAAACATTTGCCATCGTCTCTTAACTCCGTTTATTTCACAACAGGCGGAAGCGAAGCCGTAGAAGGCGCGCTAAAACTGGCCAAAAGGGCTACTGGCAGAACAGAACTCATTTCTTTTAAAAACGCCTATCACGGTAGCACTCATGGTGCCCTGAGCATGATGGGCGATGAATTCTTCAAAAACAGTTTCAGACCACTTTTACCGGATGTAAAACACCTGGAGTTCAACAATATTTCCGGACTAAATGAGATTACCAAAAGAACGGCTGCCATAATCATAGAACCAGTTCAGGGCGAAGCAGGCGTGACAAAAGCAGACCTGGCGTTTATTAAAAAGCTTAGGGAGCGTTGCAATGAGACCGGGACACTTCTCATTTTTGATGAGATACAGACGGGATTTGGAAGAACAGGAACTCTTTTTGCCTTTGAGCAATACATGATAGTACCCGATATTTTACTTATCGCTAAGGGTATGGGTGGTGGATTGCCAATTGGAGCTTTTATTGCCTCTCAGACTTTAACATCTAAACTAACTGTCGATCCAGTTCTCGGACACATTAATACCTTTGGCGGAAACGCTGTTAGTGTCGCGGCTGCACAAGCTACATTGGAAATAATAACAGAAGAAAAACTCTATCTCAGCGCAGCCCGTATCGAAAAACAAATCCGCGAAAAACTAAAACACCCTTTAATCAAAGAACTTCGTATCGTTGGTGCACTTGGCGCTATTGATTTTAAAGACGAAACACTGAATATGAAAGTGATTAAATCCTGCATAGAAGCGGGTGTGATAACGGACTGGTTTTTGTTTTGTTCAACAGCAATGAGGATTGCACCGCCTTTGAATATTGAACAGAATTTGTTGGATAAGGCCATTATTAACATTCTAACCGTTTTAGATCGTCATTCGGAGCCGCTTCGCGTGTAAAGAATGGCGTCGAAGAATCTCTGGCACCCTTGCCTTTGTTTCGTCAGCCGAAGTATTTGGCGGGGAATAACCTTCCAGACATTTGAATCTTGCTCCACCTTGACTCTGTTTCTTGATTCTTGATTCTTGGTTCCTGGTTCTTGGTTCCTATCTCTATAAAACCTATCTTTAAATACTAAACCCAAATTATGAAAACCCAAAAACTTTTTCTCCTTGGCTCTATTGCCTTATGCCTTTGTTTTAGCAGTTGCTCAAAAAACAAAAAAGCCAGCTGCAGCGACGGTCTTAAAAATCAAAATGAAATCCTAACCGACTGCGGCGGACCATGCTCTCCGTGCGAAACTTGTTCGGACGGTATCCTGAACCAGAACGAAACAGCTACCGATTGTGGTGGCGTTTGTTCGAAATGTGTTAATTGTAACGATGGCATCCAAAACGGAGGGGAAACAGGTGTAGACTGCGGAGGCCCTTGCGGAATCTGTAGAACTTACTATTCTGAGTTTGGTAGTTTCGGATATAATGTTTTACATAACGATACATTAAAACACTTTAAAAAGTCGGTTATCGCGTCACCTCAAAATCCGGGAGGTAATTTCAATTACTATTCATTACGTTGCAAAGCTCAAGAGGGAGTTCGTATAAAAGTAGTTTTTACGAAATTATCTGGCTCAGGAGCATGGCAAATAACCTCTCCCATAGATCATTGGGATTATCCTTATAATTCCTCCAATCCTTTCGGGGAATTTTCTACAATTGGTGAGGTCACAGCAGAGACCAGATTCTTTTTTACAAATGATGGCTCAGCAAAAATGCAAATCTTTGAAGCAGACATGAATACACCAGTCCGCGAAAAAATAATTAGCTGGAACTAAATCCTCAAATTTCAATCAATCTGATAAATTATGAAATATTCTCTTTTTTTCTTAATACTCCCGGCTTTCATTTTATTATCCGTAACCAATGCTCAAAAAACAAAAAAGCCAGCTGCAGCGACGGTCTTAAAAATCAAACTGAAATACTAACCGATTGTGGAGGCCCTTGTTCTCCCTGTGAAACTTGTTCGGACAGCATCCTGAACCAGGATGAAACCGCGACTGATTGCGGTGGTGTTTGCTACAAATGCGGTACCTGTTATGATGGTGTTCAAAACCAAAATGAACTTGGCGTAGATTGCGGTGGATTCTGCGTTCCATGTAGTGAAAAATATCTTTATTATCCCGAGTTTGGAGCCAATGGCCGCAATCTGCTTTACGACGACACCGTTAAACTTGTAACCGCGTTTCCTCAAGGTGTGACTCCTGATAATACAAATGTAAATTACTCAATTCGAAGCCAGATTCCTGAAGGTACAAGACTCAAGGTAGTATTTAAGAAACCCTCAGGTACCGGCACTTTATGGAATAGTGCCTTTACGAATGGGAAAATTACCTATTCGAACAATAACGATCAGATTAGTTTTGAAAACATCGGCAAAATAGCCGCTGATGTAGGTGTTGGTTTCCGGAATCAAGGAACTGCCGTGATACAGATCTTTGAGGGAAACGCAACTACTCCAACCCGCGAAAAATATTATACTTGGTAAGTTACAGACGAATTCTAAATTGCTTGAATAAACGAATAAATATTCTGTTCCTGTTTCTTTGCTTTTTATTCAGTCATCCTCTCAAATCCCAACCTCCATGGCTCCGTGCCTCTGTCTCCTCTGTGATGAAAATCGATCAGATAAACCCTTTATTCTCCTCCGTGTCCGCTATCTGGTCATTTCTTCAATGATTTCCCTCAACCCGGGAAACTCTCTCTGCAACTCCCTCCTATCCCCCATCTCAAAATCCCTGAAATCAAATCCTGGTGCGACTGTACAACCTACCAAAGAGAAATTTCCACCTTTTTTAACCCTTGACCCGAACCAAGTGTTAGCCTTTACAGTGTATTGAAATATGTCGCCTTCTTCTATTTTATTTCCAATATGCGTAATGGTCAGTTTTCCATTATCGTCAATTTCTAACACTTCCAAAGTATCTCCATAATAAAAATGCCAGGTCTCATCGCTTTTAATGCGATGAAAAGCCGAAAAATTATCTTTCTCTATTAAAAAATAAATTGCCGTTGAAAAACTTCTGTCACTACCAAAGTCCCGACCCAGTTCTCTCACGGAGATCTTACCCTCTGATCTGTATGTTTCTCTGTAGAAGCCTCCCTCAGGATGAGGCTGCATGTCCAATACCTTAACTAAATATGCCGCTTTCATTTTTGTAAATAATCTAAAACGGCAATGGCTATAAAATCTACATCCATTGCAGAATTACTTAATACCACTACCGAACATTTTTTCTCTTTAATAAACCCTGCAAAACTTCGGAAGCCCTCTGTACCTCCATTATGCCAGATCAGGGTGTTTGACGATTTCGTTTTTTTAATAAACCACGCCAGACCAATTGTTGACCTGCCGTTGAATGTTGGTTTGTGCGACAGAACGGCCGCCTTATCCTCTTCCTTCAAATTATAATCCAGAAACCTCAGCATATCAGAACTGCTGGATCTCAACGCTCCGGCCGACTTAAATATCCCAAGATCCCAGTGCGATGTTGCGGAGCCTTCTGAATTATGCCCTTGCGCAAATAGTTTTTGCTGTTCATCCGATAATTGAATCGTAGTAGCCGTCATTCCGTTCGGGATACAGATCTTTTCTTTCACCAATTCTTCAAAGCTTTTACCATAAACGTCTTCAAGAACCAATCCCAATAAAGCCATTCCGGTATTTGAATAACTGAATTCGATTCCTGGCTCACTTTCGAGTTTTACAGTCTTCAAATAACTATAAAGCATTTCTTTTGTGTAATTTTTATACGGATTAAGAGAATCAAAATTCGGCTGATTCCTCAAATTATCAGGGATTCCGGGCAGTCCCGAAGTATGATTAACAAGGTGTTTCAATAGAACAGCTTTCCCATTGAGATTTAATTCCGGATATTTTCCCGGAAGAAATTTGCTCAGTTCATCGTTCTCTTTTAATTTACCTTCCACTACAGCCTTGGCAAATAAGACTCCACAAAAAGTTTTGGTGATAGAGCCTATTTCGTAAATCGTATTGGCGCTGCAAACCTTTTTTGAATCCCTTTCTGTCTCCCCATAGTTGTAAAAATAACTTAGTCCATTCACAGTTATTCCAATACTTAGACCGCAATTTTGGGGACTTTGCATATAGTCTTTAACGATC
>JAEUTM010000543.1 GCA_016788025.1 Bacteroidia bacterium | reverse complement strand
GTAGCCGGGTTTGTGGAAGAAAGCGGTTGTGTAGGGTCGTAGGCTTCCAGATTTAATCCACTATCCATATAGATAAGAGAAGACGGGCAGGAAGGTGCCTGCGCGTTAGTTGCCTGTTTTCCTAAAATAAGAAACAGAAGTATAATCAGGCTTCTCTTCATATAATGGCTTGATTAGCATAAATATACCCAACAATGGGATGATTTGGAAGTACTGGTCGTTAAAATTTATAAGTGGTGAGTAAACAGGGTCTTTTGGTGAGAGAATCAGTTCTTGTTTAAATCTTCTACAAATTGTAGCACGATGCCACTGAAAAAATTCCCAATTTTAACGAATGGATCATTTCTTGAATGAACTAAATCCTTTGCAGAGAGCTGCGGCTAAAGCAACGGAGGGACCGGTGATGATTATAGCGGGGGCCGGATCCGGAAAAACAAGAGTTCTTACCTACCGTATAGCACATATTATGGAGAAGGGTGTTGATGCTTTCAATATCCTGGCACTCACTTTCACCAACAAGGCAGCCAAAGAAATGAAGGGGCGTATCGCAACCATTGTAGGTGACAAAGAAGCAAAGAATTTATGGATGGGCACATTTCACAGCGTGTTTGCCAAAATACTGCGAATTGAAGCTGAGAAAATAGGGTACCCGAACAATTTTACAATTTACGATACCGACGACAGTAAAAGTGTGATAAGAGAAATCTTAAAACAATTTAACCTCGATGATAAAGTTTACAAACCGTCGCTAGTGCTAAATCGTATAAGCGACGCTAAAAACAAACTTATCTCACCGGCACAGTATCTCAACAATCCAATCACACAACAGGAAGACCTGAGCAGCAGAAAACCTTTGCTTGGTAAGGTTTACGAAGCTTACCAGAGAAGAAATTTCAAAGCAGGCGCAATGGATTTTGACGACATCCTTTTTCAAACCAACTTATTACTTCGCGATTTTCCGGATGTGCTTTTGAAATACCAGAGCAAGTTCCGTTACATTCTGGTGGATGAGTATCAGGATACAAATTTTTCGCAGTACCTTATTATCAAACAACTTGCCGCGCGTTTCCAGAATATTTGCGTTGTAGGTGATGATGCGCAGAGTATTTACGCGTTCAGAGGTGCAAATATCCAGAACATTTTAAACTTCGAAAAAGATTACCCGGACCTGCAAACATTCAAACTGGAGCAGAATTATCGCAGTACCAAAACTATTGTAGGTGCTGCGAATCAAATTATTGCAAATAATAAAGATCAATTCGAGAAAAATGTTTTCACGGAAAATGAAGAGGGAACCAAACTGAAAGTTGTTCGCGCAAGTACTGACAATGAAGAGGGTCAGAAAATTGTAAACAGCATCTTTGAAACCAAAATGCGCGAGCATGCTGAAAACAAAGATTTTGCAATTCTATACAGGACCAACGCCCAGTCCAGATCGTTTGAGGAAGCTCTGAGAAAACTTAATATAGCATATAAAATTTATGGTGGAATAAGTTTTTACCAGCGAAAAGAAATTAAAGATGTACTTGCTTATTTTCGTCTGAGCATTAATAACAGCGACGATGAAAGCCTTCGCCGTATTATCAATTATCCTGCGAGAGGAATTGGGCAGACCACTATTGACAAAGTAACGGTAGCTGCGGCAGAGCATGATGTGAGCATGTGGACTGTTATCAGTAATCTGAAGGACTTTAACCTTGGCATTAATTCCGGTATAAGCTCAAAGATTAACGACTTTGTTACGCAAATCAAATCATATAGCCTGCTCCTTCCCTATAAGGATGCATTCGAGCTGGGGAACCATATCGCAGTAAATTCAGGGGTTGTAAGAGAACTCTACTCCGACAAAACCCCTGAGGGCGTGAGCCGTTATGAGAACATCCAGGAGTTGCTTAACGGTATTAAAGATTTTGTAGAGACCCCAAGAACGCCGCAGGAAAACGAACTGAATGATGTCATAAAACCTACCCTGCAAACCGGCGAAACAACCGACCTTTTCCAGGCTGAAGGTGATCAGACCGTAAAAACCCTGGATGAATTTATGCAGGAAATTACCCTGTTAACCAGTGTGGACAATGAGGATGAGAAAGACACCGACAATAACAAGGTGAGTCTTATGACCATCCATGCTGCCAAGGGACTTGAGTTCCCTTATGTATATATTGTAGGACTTGAAGAAAATCTGTTTCCCTCGCAGTTATCTATAAATAGCCGCGCTGATCTTGAAGAAGAAAGAAGACTTTTTTACGTTGCGGTGACACGCGCAGAAAAACAAGCGACCCTGAGTTATGCTACCACGCGGTACCGTTTCGGGAATATTACCTACTGTGAACCCAGTCGTTTTATTGATGAAATTGACGAGCGTTACCTGGAGTACCCGGAAGAGCCCGCTACTCCATCCTTTTCAAACAACACCTTCGATAAATTCAGGGAAAACTATAATTCAACAGCAAACGAGTCGCGCCAGATAAATTTCCAGCCACCGGCAAAAAAACTCATCCGCTTGAATAAATCTTTCCAGTCAACCTCGCAAGCAGTGGATTTAACTATAAACAAAGCATTGCGGGAGGGAGATTTTGTACTTCACGATAAATTTGGAAAAGGACAGATAGTACAACTTCAGGGACCCTGGCCGGAAACGAAAGCCCTTATCCAGTTTGAGCACAGTGGTTCAAAAAGCCTGCTTCTGAAATTCGCAAGGTTAACCAAAGTTTAATTCAGCTACAATAGGGTTTAAAATGATTAAACAAAGTGGTTAATTTCCTGTTGCCCAGACAATACTTAGATCAAAATTTTTTCTTGTTATTATTTTTTTTCCTACTTTTAATACAAACTAAAATAAAGCACAACTATGAAACGATCCTTACGTTTTTTCTTCTTTGCTCTTCTCTTAACCGCATTTTCCAAAGCCCAGGTACCGCCACTACTAAATAACCATGGCTGTGGCACTGGCACCCCGCCGCCAGAGTGGGATCATTGGATGACCAATGCAGTGAAATCATACCTTGAAAATAATCCTAACGGCAAATCTCTCGCTGCAGTGCGTGTTATTCCTGTTGTTGTGCATGTTATTTATTTTAACGAGACAATTGGCCTTTATCCAAACGTTGATTCAAACCAGATCAAATCACAAATTGCTGTTCTTAATGCAGATTTTGCCGGAATTGGTTTGAACGCAAATACTGTACCTTCTCATTTCGCCAACAAGGTTCACAATACCGGGATTCAATTCTGCCTGGCACAAAAAGACAAGAACGACGCTCCTATGAACCCTTACGGAATAGAGAGGCTCAGCTGTCAGGCCTTTTCATGGACAAATCCTAACACTCCCGGACTTAACCTTCAGAACTATTTGATTAACACCATTGTTCCCGCCTCAATTTTTCCGCCAGACAAATATCTTAACATCTGGATCAGTGACAAACCTCCGGGATATCCTCTTGACGCATTTTCAACATATCCGCCTGCAAGTGGCTTAACTGGCGTTTTTGGCGGCACGATGGGCTCAATGAACTACGACGGGATCTGGGTTTATACAAAAGCTTTTGGTAACACGGGTTGTTCTGGTTGTTTGGCCAGCCCTACAGATAAAGGTCGTACAACAACGCACGAGGTGGGGCACTGGCTTGGATTAAGACATATTTGGGGCGATGGAAACTGTCTTTCTGATTATGCCAGCGATACCCCTCCACAGAAACAAGCAAATACCGGATGCCCGGTTTCCACACCAACTGATGTCTGCGGAGTTGGCCAAAGCCCTAATGGCGACATGTTTATGAATTTTATGGATCGTACGGAAGATGCCTGTATGTACATGTTTACTCCTGAACAAGGTTTGAGGATGCAAACGGCTTTAAGTCAGAGTCCTTTGCGTTACCAGCTTGGTACACATGGAAAATGTGTTGAACCCACAGGTACCACACAAGCGCCGGTATCTTCTTTTATGGCGGGTTCTATTCAATGTTTGCAGTCTGCTTTTACACCTGTAAATAATTCTTATGGATTCCCTCCTCCTACTTATTTGTGGAGTATTTCACCTGCAGCTTCATTCTATCCGAATAATTCGGTCCCAAATCCGGCAATCACTTTGTCGAATATGGGCACTTATACCATTACCCTGGTGGCCACTAACAGTCTTTCGTCTTCAACATCATCTTTAATTGTACATGGAACATCTACCTGCGAACCGGCTCCATTCTGTCTCGACAGCTTACGCATGTTAAAGCCCGTAGATTCTTTAAAAACCTACAAGGCCCCGGTGAACGCAGCCCTTGGTTGTGGTGCAAGTTCCAACAGAGGATACCTGACCGGAACAAACTGTTACCAGGATAAGGAGTTTGCTCAGTTCTTTTATCCTTCAACCTATTCTACCACATCAAATCCCCAGGTTAATAGTGTAATTGTACTGTTCGATTCTATCGGTACCAAGCCAGGTAATTCTACAACGCCTATTTCCTGCAAAATTTACTCAGGTAACTACACGCAGGGACCTGTTGGTTTTCTTAATAAGCAGGATGAAGCGCTTGGAACCATAGCCTCGGCGCCAACAGCTACAAGTATTACATACCTGGGTGCTCAAAACACCGCCTTTGTGGGAACAAATAAGATCAGGCCATTTAAGTTCGATATGCCGAGCCCTGTAGTTATCCTTCCATCCAACGTTGGCTTTTATGTCTCTGTTACCTCTCCCAGCACTTCTGCTGCTGGTGATTCTATCAATATCATGTCTAACTCTTCTTATGCAACTTATAACGATTCTACAACATGGTACTTGTCCAGCACCTTAACCTGGAACAGGCTAAAAACAGGAAGGGGATCAAAAGTTCGCCTGGCTATAATTCCAATTATCACCTGTAGTCCTGTTAATGGCATCAGTGAAGAGGTTTCTAAGTTTAATAGCAATGTAAATATTATGCCTAATCCAAGTGATGGCAGATTCAATTTTATCTTCACCTTCCCTAAACAGCAGGCGCTTACATTAACAGTATACAATTCTTTAGGTCAGGAGGTTACTTCCGTCCTTATTAAGGAAGTAATGAATGACGTAATCAATGTCGATTTATCCGGACAGCCAAACGGCGTTTACCACGCTTCTATTTCCAATGGAACGGAGCGTGCGGTGCGAAAAATCATTGTAAGCAAATAATCGTATTTTCTTTTAAGAACCCGCCAGGTTTATCCGTGGCGGGTTTTTTTATTACACAAGCTTGTGTACTTTTAGAAAAAATAAAAAAATGAATCTCTACTCCATAAATACAGGTCACTTTAAACTTGACGGCGGCGCAATGTTTGGCGTAGTGCCAAAAACGATCTGGAATAAGCTGAATCCCGCCGATGAAAACAACATGTGTAGCTGGGCCATGCGCTGTCTTCTTATACAGGACGGTAAAAGACTAATGCTGATTGATAACGGAATGGGAAATAAACAAGACCAGAAGTTTTTCGGCTACTATTACCTACATGGGAATGATACACTTGAGAAATCCTTAAACAAGTATGGTTTCACCCTGGACGATATTACGGATATGGTCTTGACTCATCTTCATTTTGACCATTGTGGAGGAAGCATCGAATACAATAGTGATCGCACTAAATTGGAACCCGCGTTTAAAAATGCAACCTATTACTGCAATGAGAAACACTGGAACTGGGCCATTAAACCAAACGCCCGGGAGAAAGCCAGTTTTCTAAAAGAGAACATTTTGCCAATTATGGAAAGTGGGAGACTGAAGTTTATCGATGAATCGAGTAAACTCATGGATGGCGTTTCATTTATAGAAGTAAACGGACATACCGAAGCTATGATGTTACCGGTTGTTTCAAATAATAATCAAACCCTGGCTTTTATGGCAGACCTGATTCCCAGTGCTGCGCACTTGCCTATTCCTTACGTGATGGGTTATGATATGCGTCCATTAAATACAATCCAGGAAAAAGAAACGATTCTAAAAAAAGCCGTAGAAAATAACTGGACCTTGTTTTTTGAACATGACCCGATGATTGAGTGTGCAACCCTTGAAATGACTGAAAAAGGGATCCGGAAAAAAGAAGGTTTTAACCTGAGTGAAATTTTTAAGCCTTAGGAACTTTACTTTTTTTCCTGTAATACAAATCCATTGTTACCAGGCCTGCAAGAAAGGCCCAAAATGGAAGAGATAACTTGTCGGTATCTAAAAAATTATTGAAGAAACCATGGACGAAGTAGGTCATTAAGCCCAGGAACAAGCCCATGCATATAATCCTGTCTTCCTTTTCCTCTAGTGTATATGCCAAGCGGTATCCCAAAGAAGTGGAATACAACAACAATACAAGCACTATTATTATTCCGGGTAAGCCCTGTTCTGCAAGCGGACCAAGATACTCGCTGTGAGCGTTTCCATTGGTCCCGAAATTTGTACTGATAATTGTAAGTTCGTGACTGCGCTGATACGGTGCATACTGAAACATGTAAGTTCCGGGTCCCCAACCAAAAGCAGGTTTGTCATACCACATGCGCAGTGCACAACTCCATCTGTTCAAACGTTCAAGGTTTGAAGCATCGGTAGAAATGTTTGAAATGGATTCCAGGTTATTGCCGAATCCTCCTTTTGCATCGGTATCATTACGTCCCAATATCATTAGAATTTCGGTCTGAAAAAGAAGAAACACTCCTCCCCCAACCAGGAAGGTAATTAACAAGGTTCTGAACTTGATTCGCAGCAATATTGTCGCATAAATGGATATTGCTACTGCCAGGCTTAGCCATGCAGCCCGGGCAAAGGAAAGTATCACCGCCATCATAAAGAGGCAAAAAAGAACAGCAGAAACAATTTTAAAGTAGGGCGAAACTGATTTTGAAAACCAAAAAGAAACCATCACTGGAATAAACATGGCCAGAGCAGCTCCATATGCTGTATGGTCGTTATAAAAAGGTGATACAACCCAGTCGGACGCTTTGTCGTTAAAGTTATAGCTGGCATGAATAATGGTTGTATAACAAACAACAATTGCCATCGCAAAACAATACGCAAAAACAAATCTCACAATGTTTTTCTTGTCCGTAAAAAGATGTGGAACGATTATATAACAACTGAAAACGAACCAGAGACGTGAAACAAAATATTTAACGGACACCACAGGCAATGTACTTGTGAGAACAGTAATGAACATCCAAAGTAATTGTATTATAATTATGATACTTATCGGATGGTACAGTATTTTTTTGCTAAGTACCCCCTTACTAATGTGGTTAAGGATATACATTAACATAATTCCAGCCATTACCGGTTCGGTTGGAATACTGAGATCGGGACCTTCGCTAAGTCCCATTTCTTTTAAGGATATTGCCAGTGGCGTGGCAAACGCCAGAAAAAAAACGAGCTTTTCGAGGTGAAAAACAGCGGTGTAAACAATAAAAAGAATAACCGGGAGAAGATTATACGGATAAAAATAAGCCCTCTTATACGCAAGGACATACATGTTTCCAACAATGTAAGCCAGCATTATAGCCGGAAACAGAAATTTCTTAATGTATTTCTGAACTGTACTATTGTCTAAAATCCACCCAAACATCCCAGGAGGGTTTATTTAATGTCGAGGTTACTGTATTTCTCCCGGAACAAGAGGTAGAAAAGCCCAAGAAGGTTAGCCGCCACAACGGTTATTAACAGAATAATAAGACGTTTAGGCTTTGCTTTATACTCATTTGGCTTCGCCTTCTCGACTACAAATTTTATTGGTAATTGTGTATTGTAATTAACCAAAGCCTCATCATATTTCATCTTAATATCCGGATACTTTGCACTATACTTGTCGAGATTGTCTTTCGTATTCTGATAAGCGCTGCCGTATTTTTTAAGAGTATCAAGCTTGGCTTCAAGTCTTTTGATTGCCGGCAGATCATTTTTTTCAACGGCTCTTGCGTAAATTTTTGAGTAGGCCTTAACCTGTTCTTTATAATGAAGTACTCCAAGCTGCCTTATTTTGTAAAGACTATCTTCAAGTTCTTTCATTCTTAAAAGAGTGTTATCATATTCCTGTTTGACGATCTTTAAAACAGGACCCGAAATTCTGCGGTTCATTTCAAATCTCACAGAATCCGAATAATCTGAAATCCCATTTGCGATTTGAGCAGCACCATTCGCAGTATAATCGTACACTTCAATTTTTACGCTGTTATACTCGGTGCGTTTGATTGTAACCATATCTTCCCATTTAATTTTCAGATAATGGTATGCAAAAACGGTGTCTTTGATTTTCCAGCGTTTCCATAAATTAAAGGCATTTGCCACTTTTAATTTCAGCTCGTCCGAATTAAGCAATTGCATTAGTTTTTCGCAATCGTCAGCATCACCCAGGATCATATAATCTTCCTGGTTACCGGCATTGGCTTCAATAATTAATTTTGAAACCGAAAACTGGCGGGCTGGAAACAATATGGCGGTAGACTTATACTGTTTGGGCATAATTAATACTACAACACCCGTTACAAAAACAGTGGCAAGAGTGATCCACATAAAAACCTTCCGCCATTTAACCAATTTTCCGATAAGGTCGGTAGATGAAATATTCTCTATCATAATTATTGTCTGTATTTAATAAAACGTAAAACTGATTTCGGATTAACCATTCCGGTTGCAAAGGCAAGAATAACGCTAAATATAAGCATTATCACAAAATTAAACATCCAACTGTCCCCTTCCTTTCCTAATAAATCCCAGGTAAAATAATTGGCAAAGAATAAGCCCGCAATGAACAGGAAAACTGAACGCAGAAGCTTTTTGTTTACATGAAAATGAAATACCTTATAGCAGATATACACCTGAGCCAGGCCGGCAACCATTTGAGTAACAAGACTTGAAATAGCACTACCCAGAGCCTCGTAACGAGGTATCAGAATAAAGTTCAAAATCACATTTATTCCAATAGCTCCTAAAGCAACAATATTCTGTTTCTTTAAGTTGCCGCTTGCCGTTAACAGTGTGCCAAAAACACAAGTAAGCG
Organism: Bacteroidia bacterium; assembly: GCA_016788025.1. Classification (GTDB taxonomy): domain Bacteria; phylum Bacteroidota; class Bacteroidia; order B-17B0; family Aurantibacillaceae; genus Aurantibacillus. The sequence continues at coordinate 2,264 of JAEUTM010000543.1, read as the reverse complement.
AAACCGCTGTAAAACAATTCATCAATACAGCTAAAATTTCAAAGCCCTTTGTGTCTTGGGTATAGATCTTGTCAAAAAAATGTTGAGCGTAAAAAATTGTACTTACGGAAACGATTAAAGCGGGCGTTAAAAGTAAGGTAAAAGACAATTTCACTATCTTCTCTACATTTTCCTTGTTCTTGATCATTCGGCTGAACAGTGGAATAAGTTGCACCGAAAACAGCGTAGCGATCTGGTTGGCCGCATCGAGCAATCGAAATCCTTTAGCATAAACACCTGCCTGCTCTTTTCCTGCATCGCCTCCAAGAATCTTTTCAATCATGATACTATCCAGGCGGTTATAAAAGGTCATAAGCAGAAATAATACAGCGTAAGGCAGGCTTTTTTTAAGGATCATTCTGTTAAAAGCCCAATCCCAGTTAAGTTTAAACGTGTGGGTTTTATTAAGAACCACAATAAAACAAATCAGCGATGTAAGCACATACCCAATTGTCTGAGCATACACAAAGTTCATCACATCTATACCCACGCCAAACAAATTATACAGCATTATCACAATAATAAGGATCTGGATGAGGCGATCGAGGACAGACAGAATACTATCGAGCTTAAAAAGATGTAAAGCCTGTAAGTTCGATCGGAGAAATAAGGTGAAACTGATGATAAAACAATTGAGACAAAGGATGCAGAGAAGCTTAAAATCGTATTTCAGAAAAACAATCCCGATAAACACAGAAATGATCATATAAAAAGCACCCAGAGCGAATTTAAGGCTGAGCATCTTACTAAAGTGCTTACTAAGCAGGTGGCTGTTTTGCGCAATATTCCGGTTATTGAAATTCGTTAAACCGAAATCGAGCAGGATATTAAGAAGCAAGGAAAAATTAAATATCGTAAAGTAGATTCCGTAATCAATATCTCCTACCTGCCCCTGTACTTTCGGTTCAATGATAATTGTCCAAAATGGCTTGATAAGCAGATTGAGAACCAATAAGATAGCCAGATCGAATATGAACTTTTTCTTTTGCACTAAAAGCGGACAAAGATAGTTTTTTTATTGATTTTTGCTAGCTGAACCTTCTCAAAAATACTTCTCTTTTTTGAAGGTCTTTACCTCTTTCATTTCGTCGTTTTCCTTGCCTTTACTGAAAAAGTAAGCTCTGCAAAAAATGCTTCGTCTAAAGAAAATTCCTCATCAAAAAGCTTAGAAAACTCTTTTTTGAGAGGTTCGATCAAATTTTCATAGATTTGCCCGGTGCAAATTGTAGTAAATACGCGCCTTCTGCTAGAAAACAGGCTCGACGGGATTGGATGGTTTTCTTACCAAACTCTTAAACGAATTACCCGGCAAAATCCTGAGGTACATTTTGTGTTTTTATTTGACCGACCTTATTCGGAGAACTTCATTTTTTCGGATAATATCACGCCTGTGATACTGGGACCTAAGGCGCGACACCCATTTTTATATTATGCGTGGTTTCAGTTTTCGGTAAAGAATTTACTAAATAGAATGAAACCTGACCTTTTTCTTTCCCCGGATGGTTTTCTTTCTTTAGGTGCAAATTGCAGGCAGTTGCCCGTTATCCACGACATTAACTTCCTTCATTACCCGAAAGACAGTAAATGGCTTACATCTAAATACTACAATCATTTCTTCCCTAGGTTTGCAAAGGAGGCTACCCGCATCGCAACCGTATCTGAGTTTAGCAAATCAGAGATCAGCATGCAGTATGGAATTTCTGAAAATAAAATTGATGTTGTTTACAACGGTATCCATTCATTTTTTAAACCCCTGGACGAGGCCGATAAGGATACAGCCAGACGAAGGTTTTCCTACAGCAAAAGATATTTTGCGAGCGTTGGTTCTCTTCATCCACGGAAAAATGCCGTTCGCCTTATAGAAGCCTTTGCCCAGTTTAAAAAAGAATCAGGTTCAGATTATAAATTGCTTTTTGCGGGTCCCGGCTTTTGGGGACTTTCTGAAATAAACCATGCAGTTGAAAGTTCTGGTGTTAAAGACGATATCGTTTTTACCGGGAGGCTTAAGGATGAAGAGCTCGCCATGGTGTTGGCTGCTGCGGAAGCTCTAACCTTTGTGCCATACTATGAGGGATTCGGGATTCCTTTAGTTGAAGCAATGGCGGTAGATATTCCAATCATAACATCTAATGTGAGCAGTTTACCCGAAATAGCCGGGAACGCTGCCCTTACTGTAAATCCTTTTGATGTGCAGGAAATTAAGAACGCGATGCTAAAACTTTATA
>JAEUTM010000467.1 GCA_016788025.1 Bacteroidia bacterium | reverse complement strand
TGACCTTGAGAAAAAATTAAACTACGATTTCGATTCCCTGAAGCAATGGATAAATAAATATTACATAACCGCAGAAAGCGATCAGCATTATGAGCATATAATTGTACCATCTATGGCGGTTAAAGGCATAGAGGCATATTATTTATTTACCGAAACCGCACACAATTTTAAAAGTGGCGATTTTGGTTTGGTTGAATATTCGTGGTTGAATTTAGGTATGCACGATGGCAAAAAAATTGACACGTTCATTATCCAATCCTTCCATATTAATAACAAAAAAATAAATTGCAACTGGAGCAATAATTACACAGCTCTTGCAAGGCTTACCGGTTTATACGTTTTTTTCTCCTGCCCTCCTGTAGTTCATAAAAGATTTGCCGTAAAAAAATGGTCTGATCTTGAGCCGTTCGTGAACCCGGCCTTTAAGTCTTTCTTCCGGCAAGGCCAGGCTAGGCATGTACGAAATAATCAGTACCATCATGTACCACTTTTTATTGGGTACAATTTGCCTAATGGTGAAATTCACTGGCAATGCGCAGCAATCGAAAACGGTACATTTCCCGTTTATCAAAAAAAATCTGCGGTATCAAGACTTGTAGAGGAACATTTTGTAGATGGTGATATAACATGGCTACAAACTAAAAATTGTTCGTATGACTATTTTTTTGGCAGAGGTACTTTATCCAAAAAATTAACAGAGGCAAAAATACTGATTATTGGCGTTGGAGCCATTGGAAGCAATTTGGCCACAACTCTTACACGAGGGGGATGCAAACAAATATACTTAGCTGATTATGATATAAAAGAACCGGAAAATGTTTGCAGGGCGGAGTACACATTCGCCAGCGGGCTTACTAGTAAAGTTCATGACCTGAGTGGGCACCTGTGTCAGATATCCCCTTTTCTGGATATAAAATCCGATGAACAGATCACTGACCTGATTAAGCTAATGGTAAATAAGGGCACTGACGATGAGGTTGTAAAAGAAGGCCTAGAAAAGTATGATTTTATTTTTGATTGTTCTACTGATAACGATCTCGCTTTCATTTTAGATCAGCTAAGCCTGCGGACAAGGATTATTAACCTGTCCATTACTAATCATGCAAAAGAGCTGGTTTGTGTTACCAATCCCAACTTGTACGACTGGCTTATTAGAACTTTTGAAAAACTAAGCACCGGTGAAAGCGATATGTATAACCCGACAGGCTGCTGGAGCCCTACATTTAAAGCATCTTATAACGACATTGCAACGCTGGTACAATTTACCATTAAACACATTAATTATTTGCTTAATAACGATCTGGCGCTGCGAAACTTTTATTTACAAACTGAAACCGCAACAGGAGAGTTGAATATAAAAACACATTCGTTTTGAAGTTAGTCTGTAAACATAACGGTTTGGAACTAAGCGTTGAGACGCTTCTCCTTGATAAATTATATTTAGCAGGAATGCGCCACTACCCTAAAGAGTTTGGTGGTCTGTTAATTGGCAGATATTCTCATGATAAGAAAACCTGTTACGTAACCGATACAATCCTTCCAAAAAAATATAGTTCTTCAAGATCCACTTTTGAAAGAGGAAAAGAAGGTTTAAAAAAAAAGCTGGTTGAGTTTTATAACAACGATCCTCCATTAATTTATATCGGAGAATGGCACACCCATCCTGATTCTAAACCCGAACCCAGTGAAACGGATAAACAAGCTATGCAAGAAATTAGTGAGCACGAGAATGTGACTATTCAAAATCCCATCCTACTAATTATAGGAGTTAACAAACAGAGATATGAACCTAAATTTTATTTAAGTCTTAACAATAAATTGTATGAGTACGAATAGCAAAATAAACATCGCAGACCTGTTTCATGGATTACAGAAACAAATGGTCGCCCAATTAAACACCAATCGTGAGTTCATTCAGCACCCTGGCTCAAAAGGTGATTCCCTGGAAAATGTTTGGATCGAATGGCTAAGAAAATATTTACCAAACAGGTATAATGTAGATAAAGCCATTGTAATTGACAGTAATGGCAATCTCAGTCACCAGCTTGATCTGGTAATTTACGACCAGCAATATACTCCGTTTGTATTTACGCAAAACGGAATCCACTATATACCAGCGGAGGGTGTTTACGCGGTTTTTGAGGTCAAACCAGACTTCAAAGGAAGCGTGGATGGGGAAACTTTTTTTGAATACGCAGGTAAAAAGATTGAAAGTGTTAGAAAATTAAAGCGCACTTCTGTAACAATTATAAATGCCGGTGTTGAATCAAAGGCAAGACCTTTGACTAAAATCGTAGGTGGAATTTTAGCCAACACCAATACCTACACTTCCCAAAATAACAATACTATCGAAACCCATTTAAAA
>JAEUTM010000085.1 GCA_016788025.1 Bacteroidia bacterium | reverse complement strand
TAAATTAATATAAAAATAAAATTTATTTTTATTTATTAAAATATTATTTTATTTAAAAATTAAAATTAATTAGACCTCGTTATTAATTACAATCTTAATAAATTAGAAAATTAATTAAAAAAGGATTTAGATCCTTTTATTATTCCCACAACTCTTCCTTTTAATTCTTTCCCAAAAAACGGAGAATTCGAAGATTTTGAATAGTTTGATTGTTCGGTAAAAACCGTCTCATCTTCTCTTGTAAATAACGTTAGATTTGCTGTTTGTCCCTCTTTTAATTCAGCTTGTTCAAGGCCCAGAATTTTTCTAGGGTTGATCGTTAATGCGCGGATCACGCTATCGATACTTTTTTCCTTCATGCCTTCCAAAGCGCAATTAAAGGAAGTCTGAAGATTTATCATTCCCGTTTCTGCGTGGTCAAATTCTAGTTCTTTGCTTTCTACATCCTGTGGCGCATGATCACTTACTATCACGTCAATAATCCCACTCTCAAGTGCGTTTCTAAGCGCCTGAACATCCCTTTTGGTTCTCAGAGGTGGCTCTAGCTTAAAATTGGTATCAAATTCTTTGAGTACTGAATCATCCAGAAACAGGTTAACGGAAGCAACTCCGCAGGTAACATTCAGGCCGGCAGACTTAGCTTTTTTAATCAGGTCAACACTTCCTTTAGTGCTAATGGTAGGGATATGCAATTTGCCTTCAGAATATTCGAGAATGGATAAATTACGCTGGACCATTAGTTCCTCGCCCAGAGCAGGAATTCCCTTCAATCCCAAAGTTGTTGAAGTTTCACCCTCATTCATTTGGCCACCACGGGAAATACTCTCATCATTGCAGTGCGTAATAACGAAAGAATCTATGTTTTTTGTATACTGAAGCGCTCTAAGCACCGTTCCGGCATCTTTTAGAGGGTTTTTATAATCGCTGAATCCCACGGCGCCCGACATTTTCATATCATACATTTCGGCCATGTCCTTTCCCTTTGCATCCATGGTAATTGTTCCAAAGGGAATTACGTCAACAATTTTATTACGGGTTTTGTTTAACAAGTATTCTATCTGCGACTTGCCGTGAAGTGCAGGTTGATTATAACTGTGAACACAAACAGCTGTAAACCCTCCTGCCGCGGCGCACTTCACCAGACTATCCATATCTTCTTTGTGTTCAAAACCAGGGTCACAGCTTACAACCTGCATATCGATCCATCCGGCGGACACACAGAGTCCCTTCTCTTCAACCACTTTTACATTTCCTTTTACAGATATTGATTTTTTAATCTCAACAATTACACCTCCTTCAATAAGAATATCCATTATCTTATTGTTTAAGTTGCTGTCCGGCGATATTATGGTGGCTTCCTTGATGAGTATATTCATGTGTCTGTTATTTTAATAGTCTTAAAAGCGCTGTTTCAACAAGTAAAAATAGCAAGGTTAAAAGTAAAAATAATTTCCATAATTTTTTTCCTTCAATACCTAGTGCAATTTGTTTCGAGAACCCCGATTCAGTTCCGGTAAGTATCTTCAGCCCTTTAAAGTTCCTTTCTGTAACAATTCCCTCCAGCTCTTCGTTTGTATAACATTTCAAATCAGATTCCTTTCGTGAATAATTGAAGGCCAGCGGTTGCAGGCTGTTTTGCTGAGTTGTGATGGTGTAAAAACCGGGTTTGGATATCTGCTGTCTTGTAAACAGAGTAAGATTATTATTCGTAAGCCTTAACTCAGGAATAATATCAATACTTCCTTCGTTATTTTTGATGTGTGGAGGGTTATCAATATAAGAACTTTCGTTCTTCACATTTATGATCACATTTGTACTGGTTTCATAAAATAATGGAGGAGACAGGAGGCTATTAAAACAGAGCTTAAAAAACGTTGGAACAAAAAGTGCATGTTTATTAAAATTTGTAAATGGTTCGCTCAGCGGGTTTGAAAATAAATACACCGTTGCACTATTAAATTTGGAAGCAACCAGAAAGATATCTGAGTTTTGCATCGAAAGTAAGACCTCAACATCTTTTTTTATTCCCGATTTGAATTTATAATGTTGTTCTACGACGGGAAGATTTAAACGTTCGTCTATTTTTTCGAAAACACCTTCGTAAAATCCGGAAGCAAGATTAAGTTTTTCAATTTTTGTACCTGAGGTGTCATTTTCAGCAATTTCCGGTAACTGTAAAGTGTTTAAGGCCGGATTATATAAAGATTTGTTCACCTGCGGTGAAGGCACTATAACAAGCGCTCCACCTTTTGCAGTGAATTTAACCAGCTCAGATAAAAGCCCGGTGCTGATTTCGTTGAGTTGATTCAGAATCAAAACGTCGGCCTTTCTAAAAGCACTGTAATCTATAAGCTGCTCGGAAATAGACCTGAGCATAAAAAGACTGTCGTTTGCGAAAAGAGATGAAAAAGAATTATTCTGCGGAACATGTTTCCCGTTAACCAGAACAACTGAAATATTAATACGGGAATTAAAGGCAAAACTCAGCTCGTCGTCGAAAGTAATGGGATAATCTTCAATCTTTATCGAACCAAAATTAAAACCCTCATTTTTGCACTCAAATGTGAATCGGATATTTTTTTTTGATTCTGGCCCCAGCGAAAATGAGGAAATCGCAACTTGTTGTTTATTGATTATCAATTTTGCTGATCCAACTTCGAGAGGATTGCTTCCTGAATTAACGATCCTCGCATTTAACTTTTGAATAAACCCTTTCTGTTGTAAAGGGGATTCGAACCAGCAACTGTCCACGTATACGTTATTTACCCTATTTGCAGTCAAGGGAATCAAAGTAGCGCCAACCAGAGTATCTTCCGTTACATTCTGAAGATCAAATGTTGCTTTTTGTGCATCGGAAACAACATAAATCTTTTTACCATCAGAAGTAGACCCAGCAAGAAATTCAGACTGCCTTTTTAAAACATCACTGAGGTTTCTGACCGCCGCAGAGGCTTTTATTTCATCAATTAGGGTTATAACGTCTTCTTTGGTATTAAAGCGTTGATGTTTTCCCTCAAAATCGTTAGTAATAATCTGGAAACGGTCAGAATTGGCATAGGCGTTAACAATCTCTTTAGCCCTTGTTTTGGCAAGTTCAAGCAAAGGACCTTGCCTGTTGACATTTTGCATGCTGAAGGAGTTGTCAATGTATATGCTTACGGCATTAGTGCTCGCCTGTTTTGATTGTTTGTCTCCGGGAATAAAAGGTTGACTGAAAGCCAATACCAAGCAGGCAATGGCGAGACAGCGTGAAATAAGAACCAGGATTTCTTTAAGCCGTGATCTTGATTTACTTTCCTGTTGAAGTTCTCTGAGGAATTTAACATTGGTAAAATAAACCTTTTTGTATCTCCGGAAGTTGAATAGATGGATTGCGACGGGAACCGAGATAGCCACAAGCGCCCATAAAAACAAGGGATAAGCGAAGATCATAGCTCATAAAAATAGTAATTCCCAAACTGCCTCACAACATAAGCGCGACGTAAAATCTGAAATCCTGAAGAATTTATATTTCTTTTTGAATTTTATTTTTTTGTATATTTACTGGTAGATTGGATCTCTCATGAACTCGGCACTCGCTTCTATCGGAAAGAATTTGATTTTGGTTGGGATTGTTATTTTCTCATCTCTCAACTTTTTTTATACCTGGCTTAACTGGAAAGAACTGTTTGCGGTACAAAGTTTTGTTGGCCTGGGATATATTTTCCTAAGTTGTTATGAATATATGAATGCCAGCTACAAGGCTTCCTTGCCGGTACAACGTTACCCCTACTTTTCAAGCAATTATATTATGTTCAGGGCATTAAAGACTGCAATATTTATTTCCTTTGCGATTCTTCTTTATATGTCTGATAGTCGTGTTAGCTATATGTATCCAATATGCGTTATCATAGCAACCACTGAAGCAGTTATTTTATACCTGAAATACAAAAACTCTCTTTGTTTTGTGAATATATATGCAAACTATCTGTTACTTGTACAGAACCGTTTTACAAAATTGTTCGCCTCAGAAATCATGATCATTGAATTCAGGCATGAGATCTTTTATTTTGTAAAAAAAGACCGTAAAACCGTTCAAATCAAACTCGAACATATAAATGATAGAGAATCTTTCGTACAATCTATCAACGATTGGATTAACCGCAACAATGTATTAGTCAGTGCGGAATCAAAAGATAAAATCAAGGAACTTATTGCTTCCTAAAGTTAGATTAATTTTAACCTGCTTTTGTTTTTGTACCCGCAAACGTCGTTATTTGTTAATTTCTCTCCTTTTTTGGGTATAAAAAAACCCTTAATTTATTAAAAATCAAGGGTTTAAGTAGCGGAATCGGGAGTTGAACCCGAGACCTCAGGGTTATGAATCCTGCGCTCTAACCATCTGAGCTATCCCGCCATTTTCAGGGCTGCAAATATAAAACATTCGTAGCCAATAGACAAAACAATTTTTTTAGGTAGTTTTATTTGCTTTCTTGTAAATATTTTATACATTTCCCGAAATTTAGAAGTATGTCCAAAAAGAAAAAGG
>JAEUTM010000458.1 GCA_016788025.1 Bacteroidia bacterium | reverse complement strand
ACTATTCCTTATTATGAACGTACTGAACTATAAGCTATACTATTTTCTTGGAGTTGGCGGTATTGGTATGAGTGCCCTCGCCCGTTTTTTTAACCATTATAAAAAAGACGTTAAGGGTTACGATAAAACCTCCACCAAATTGACCGATCAGCTTCAACAAGAGGGAATTTCCTGTCATTTTTCTGAAGACCCCGAAACTTTAAATAGCCTTCTTAATAGATATAAAAAGGAAGAAGTTCTTGTAGTCTACACACCAGCTGTTCCAAAAGATCACAAAGAATATATCTTTTTGATGGATAATGGTTATACCATATTAAAGCGCTCGCAGGTGTTAGGTGAAATTACAAAACAGTTTAAAACCATTGCCATCGCAGGTACTCATGGGAAAACTACCACTACCACTTTGGTGACGCATTTACTGAAGTCGGCGGGGGTAAATTGTTTTTCATTTATGGGAGGCATCTCTAAAAATTACAACACGAATTTACTTTTGGGAGATGCAAACAAAGAAGAAGCATACGTAGTTGTAGAAGCCGACGAATATGATCGTTCTTTTTTAACCTTGCATCCACATATTGCAGTAATAACAAGCGTTGACGCAGATCACCTGGACATATACGGAGACGAAAATCATGTGAAGGAAGGCTATACATTATTCGCAAAACAGGTGAAAAAAGATGGGATTTTAATTGTTAAGAAAAATGTTGATAACGATTTGACCCTCACCGATAAAAGGCTCATCTACTCCCTAAATTTAGATACGGAATATTGCGCGCAATCGATTGTTATTGAGAATGCGCAGTTTTTTTATGATATAAAAAGTCCTGTTGAACCCATAAGCCACGTCACTCTTGGATTACCGGGACTGCACAATGTAGAGAATTCCATAGCCGCTGTTGCAATTGCTCAGCAACTTGGAATAAAAGGAGGAGTCATAAAAGAAGCCTTACGTTCTTTCAGCGGAGTGAAACGCCGTTTTGACTATCGGGTTAAGACCGAAAATGTGGTTTACATTGATGACTATGCGCATCATCCGGAAGAATTAAAAGCCACTATCGGTTCGGTAAAAAAATTATACCCTGGCAAAAAGGTTACCGGCATTTTTCAGCCACACTTGTTTAGCAGAACCAGAGATTTTGGCAACGCTTTTGCAGAGAGTCTCGATTTGCTTGACGAGTGTATCTTGTTGGAAATTTATCCGGCACGGGAAAAACCAATTGAGGGAATCAACTCACAGTGGCTGCTCGACAAGATGAAATTGAAGAACAAAAAACTTTTGACGAAGGAGCAGGTTCTGGAGGAGCTAAGGAAAGAAAATAAGCAGGTGGTTTTAACGATGGGTGCAGGAGATATTGATTCGCTGATCGGGCCGATTGAACACGTATTGAAAAAGAATTAATTGAAAAAGATTAGTTATAAAAAAATTTTGGTTGCCGTTCTTTGGGTTATTACAATTGCGGGATTAATGGGTTCGCTTGGCTTTGTGTCAAAAAGCGAAAACAACATTATTGCCACAAATCTGAATATCAGCATTCACAACAACGATGAGAATTTGTTCCTCAGTGAAACTGATGTGAAAAATTTCTTCAATGAACGAAATGATTCCATCCTCAATAATCACTATAAGAACATTAGTATTCCGGAGCTTGAAAAAGCACTGAATTCTCACCCGGCCATAGAAAACGCGGAAGTTTCGGCAGATATGAACGGCGAAATAAAAGTTGAGATCAAACAGCGGACACCGGTGTTGAGGGTGATTAACAAAGGCGGTGAGAGTTACTACATCGATTCACAGAGTAAGCTCATGCCACTGAATGGTAATTACACCGCGCGGGTTTTGATTGCAAATGGGGAAATTTTTGAACCTTATGCAAGACGATACGAATATTCTGTAGATCAGATCAAAAAAAGTAAGGTATTCAGCGAAGTGAGTGTGTTGGACGATATCCTGGATGTGTCAAATTACATCATGAAGGACTCGACACTAAACGGACTGATTCATCAGATCTATGTAAACAAAGATAAAGAACTGGAGCTTTATCCTGCAATTGGAAATCACCGGATCGTTTTTGGAACTGCGAAAGATGTAGTAGAAAAGTTTAATAAGTTAAAATTATTCTACAAGGAAGGATTAAACAAAACCGATAGCTGGACAAAATATTCTACGATCAACCTAAAATATAAAAACTTGGTGGTTTGCACCAAAAAATAAAACGTATGGAAAAGAAAACAAACCAAAGCACTCCTAATATGGCCTCTGAACTTGTGGTTGGCTTAGATCTTGGTACAACTAAGATAGCGGCGATTGTTGGACGTAAGAACGAATTTGGAAAAGTAGAAATTCTTGGTGTTGGAAAAGCCGAATCTTTGGGTGTTAACCGCGGTGTGGTTGTTAACATTGAACAAACGGTGGCTTCTATTAAAACAGCGGTAGCCATAGCGGCTGACAAAGCGAATGTTGATATCGGGGAAGTGATCGTAGGTATTGCTGGTCAGCATATTAAAAGTATGCAGCATCGTGGCATGATCACTCGTCAAAGCCTTGACGACGAAGTTAGCCAAAAAGATATTGACAACCTGATTGATAACATGCACCGCCTGGTAATGAGCCCGGGAGAAGAAATTATACATGTGATACCACAGGAGTATATTATTGATAGCGAATCCGGAATTAAAAATCCTATAGGTCATGCTGGCATTCGGTTGGAAGGAAACTTTCATATCATTACCGGACAGGTAAGCGCTGTAAAAAATATTTTTAAATGTGTAGACCGTGCAGGTCTTCAAACCGTTGATCTTCACCTGGAGCCTCTCGCAAGCGCAGATGCAGTATTGAGTGATGAAGAAAAAGAAGCCGGCGTGGTTTTGGTTGATATTGGTGGTGGCACAACCGATGTTGCTATTTTTTATGATGGCATCATTCGCCACACTGCTGTTATTCCTTTTGGTGGGAACATCATTACGGATGATATTAAAGAAGGCTGTGGCATCATAAGAACACAGGCAGAACAATTAAAAGTAAAATTCGGTTCAGCGCTTTCGCAGGAAAACCAGGAGAATGAAATTATTTCTATCCCAGGCCTTCGTGGCCGTCCGCATAAAGAAATTTCGGTGAAATTTTTGGCACAGATTATTCAGGCACGTATGGAAGAGATTCTTGAGTTTGTGTTGTTTGAGATAAAAAGCTGTGGTTACGAACGGAAGCTTGCTGCTGGCATTGTTGTTACGGGCGGTGGCGCCATGCTTAAACACTTGCCTCAGTTAGTGATGCTTACAACCGGAATGGATTGTAGGATAGGTACACCTAACGAGCACCTCACCGGAAACGATGAAGAACTGAAGAATCCTTTATATGCAACCGGTGTTGGTCTGGTTATGAAGGGAATAGAAAAATATGAACGCGATGCCAAACGTGGTGTTAACCAGGTTAAGCAGGAAGTAGAAGTGGAAGTAGAGGATTCGAAGGAAAAGAAAAAGGAAACAAAAAAAGTTGTGGGCCATTCTCAAAAGAAAATCGGTAGCTTTTTCACAGCGCTGATCGATAGAACGAAAGACTGGATGAGCGACGACATCGAATAGTACAAGCCAAACACGAAATAAATAATAATCAATAACTAATAATAGAGATCATGATGCAATTTGAATTACCACAGGAAGAAAAATCAATCATCAAAGTGATTGGTGTAGGCGGCGGCGGAAGTAACGCTGTCAACCACATGTTCCGTTTAGGGATCAAAGGTGTGGATTTCATCATCTGTAATACTGATAAGCAGGCGCTGGAGAAGAGTCCTGTAAAAAATAAGATTCAATTAGGTGAGAAATCAACTAAGGGGCTGGGGGCCGGATCAATCCCGGAAGTAGGCCGTGATGCTGCTTTGGAATCGATTGATGACATCAAGACATACTTATCTGATGATACGCAAATGGTATTTATCACTGCTGGTTTAGGTGGTGGTACTGGTACGGGAGCTGCGCCTGTTATTGCAAGTATTGCAAGAGAGCTTGGCATCCTTACCGTTGGCATCGTTACAATTCCCTTCGCTTTTGAAGGAAAAAAACGTCGCGCGCAAGCGGAAGCGGGTCTTGAAGAATTGAAGAAATACGTTGATACGCTTCTTGTGATTGGCAATGATAAATTACGTGAGATTTATGGTAATCTTAAAATGAGCGAAGCTTTCGCGCACGCTGATGATGTACTCACCGGGGCAGCAAAAAGCATCGCAGAAATAATCAGTCTTCATATGCATGTGAACGTCGACTTCAACGATGTAAAAACGGTTATGAAGGAAAGCGGTGTGGCCATTATGGGCTCTGCAGTTGCCAGCGGCGAAAAACGCGCTGTTAAAGCGGTAGAACAAGCATTAAATTCTCCTTTACTTAATGATAACGATATCAAAGGCGCTCGTCACGTATTATTAAACATCATGAGTGGCAGCGACGATATTGATATGGATGAATTTGGTGAGATCACGGATTTTATCCAGGATGCTGCCGGGGGAACCGCAGAACTGATTACTGGTTATGGAACAGATCCCTCATTGGGCGACAACGTGAGCGTAACAATTATTGCCACTGGATTTAAATCCGGTCAAACTACAGGCTTTGAAGCTCCGGTGTTTAAAGAGCGTAAAATCGTAAACCTCGACGAGAAAACTCAGCCTGTACAGGAGGCTAAACAAACCAATATCATTGATGAAATTAAGAATAACGAGCCTTTTGTGTACACGAAGACAGAGAAGGATCCTGAGTCTGTGATTTCACCTATGCACCAGATGGATGAGCCTGTTAAAGAAGTGAAGATTAATACCAATACAACTGTAACGCCTTCACAGGAAGGTCCGGTTGTCCCTGAAAATGAAACAAATCTTCCAATGGTTGAGTTTACCTTCAACACAGTAAAAGACGAAGAGGTAAAAACTCCGGTTAATGAGGTAAAAAACGAAGAAGAGATTTTAAGTACAGGTGTAAGCCGTGAAGAGCAAATTCGTTTAGCGCAGGAAAGAATACGTAAGCTTAAAGATATCACTTTGAAAATGAAAAGTCCTGAGGGCCTTGCGGCACTTGAAAAACAAACTGCTTTTGAAAGAAAGAACATTGTATTGGAAAATAAAACGCCAAGCACTGAGTCGAGTGTATCCCGTTACACGTTGAGTGAAGGGGATGATAAAAAGATTGAAATAAGACCAAATAATTCGTTTCTGCACGATAACGTAGATTAACGAATTGAAGTATTAAATAAAATGCAGTTCCACACGAACTGCATTTTTTATATGTATTTATGACATTTCTTAAACCCATCAAACTTTCAAAAGGCCATGCTTCATTAATCGAGCCCGGACTTGTTTGTAATCATATTGAAGAGGGAATTGTTATAGAAGTGGAAGATGTGAAGGCATTCAAACAGGCGAATGAGACACTTGCTGAAGGAAAGCCGTATGCCGTTTTGGTAGAGGTTGAGGAGTTGGTAGCTGTTTCCAGAGAGTCGCGTGAACTCACTGCCAGCAAAGATTTTAAACGATATACAATAGCGGAGGCTTTTGTGATTAGTTCTTTGGGACATAAGATCATTGCCGATTTTTACATGCAGGTCAATAAGCCTCACATTCTCACAAAGATCTTTAATGACCGGGAAAAGGCACTGAAATGGCTAAAACAGTGCATGCAAGACTATATTTCTGGAACAGCCTAGGCCTTGTTAGGCACGGCTTTATTCTCTTTCCCGAAAAAAATCGTTATGTTAGGGTTTATTTTTGTATCGTGAAATTTCTTTCGACTGCCCTGCTTTTTGTTTCTACGCTCTGTTATTCTCAGCTGGACAATTCAATGCTGTTCTTTAATACAAAAGTCGACACAAGTCACGAAAATGAGCTCTTTATTAAAATTCAAAATCTGAATTTTATGAAGAATAACGAGTACGCCACCTATATGGCGGATGGGTATACACTTTTTGGTTACCAGCTTAACCCTCAGATTGGATATACGTTTGCGCGTAATCTGAGCCTGGAAGCCGGTGTATTTATCGCCAAAGACTTTGGTAAAGACCAATATCACAAAGTGCTTCCGACTTTTTCGCTTCGTTATTATAAAAAGGATTTTAAAATGGTTTTCGGCAACCTCGATGGTAGCGTTAACCACCAGCTAATTGAACCACTCTATAATTTTGAAAAAGTCCTGACGAACCGCCTTGAAAGCGGCGCCCAGTTTGTGTTGAATACACGAACGTTTGATTTTGATGCCTGGATCAATTGGGTAAACATGATCTACAAACCAAGCGGTGAGAAAGAAAAATTGTTTGTTCGATTGAATTTAAATGTGCTGAAGTTCAGAAATGAAAAATGGGAATTTCGGATTCCTTTACAATTTACCGCCGTTCATACCGGTGGGCAAATTGACACGTTGAATAGCGGTTCAAGTACTGATATGGCCTATGCAGGAGGCTTTGTGCTTAAACGTCTTTTTGCTTCGGGCCCGCTAAAAAATGTTTATTGTGATGTGCGATATGCTGCAAGAGAAAACGGCTATTATTTTGACACGATAGCGATTAAAAGTTATGGAGATGGGTTATTGGCAAATATCGGTTGTGTAACCAAATTCAATACCGATGTTATGTTGTCGTATTGGAATGCAACTAATTTTTATACAGAATTTGGAGGCGACCTTTACTCCAGTCAATCAAGAAATATTGCTTATCCAAAATACTATGAATCGTTACGAGAGATTTTTATTCTTCGTGTTACTCAAAAAATAGAACTAAATAAAGGCATAAACCTTATGCTCCGTTTGGAGCCGAACTACGACATGCGTCTTACGAGGTTCGACCACTCCTATGGCTTTTACATAAGCATAGACGAAACCTTTTGGTTGAAAAAGAAAATCAAACCAGAATAGATCAGATCACCACGTTTACGATCTTTTTCGGAACGATGATAATCTTCTTAGGACTAGCACCGTTTAAGTGTTTCTGAACCTCTTCGCGACCCATCACTTCTTTTTCGATTTCCTGAACAGAAAGTGTTGCCGGAAGTTCGATGTTTAGTTTTACCTTCCCGTTAAAGGAAATAGGATAACTGAAACTGTCTTCCACCAAAAACGCTTCGTTGCATTCCGGGAATTTCGCAAAAGCAATACTTTCGGTATGACCTAATTGATTCCAAAGCTCTTCAGCAATGTGCGGCGCGTAAGGTGAAATAAGTATAAGCAGCGGCTCGAGAATGGCGCGTTTGTTACATTTCTGTTCTGTAAGTTCATTTACACAAATCATAAAATTGCTCACCGACGTATTAAAAGAGAAACGCTCAATATCTTCTGTAATTTTTTTGATAGTTTTATGAAGAGATTTTAATTCTGCTTTAGTGGGTTCTCCTTCTGTCACACTGAGCGTAGTCGAAGTGGGGTAGAAGAGACGCCATAATTTTTTAAGGAAACCCGCAACACCAGTAATTCCATTGGTATTCCATGGTTTGCTTTGTTCTAGCGGACCTAAAAACATTTCGTAGAGACGAAGGGTGTCGGAACCAAATTTTTCGCAGATGTCATCCGGAGTTACAACATTATATTTTGATTTTGACATCTTTTCTACCTCACTGCCACATACATACTCGCCATTGT
>JAEUTM010000392.1 GCA_016788025.1 Bacteroidia bacterium | reverse complement strand
AAGGAAAAGACCACCCGGGAATGCCGGACGACCTTCTGACTTGAGCGTGTTGATCTTAAACCCGAGCTTGAAAAGATCCAACTTGTCGACAAAGGCATCTATAAACCGAACCGGATTTTCAACATCAATACAGTCTTCCAGATTTACGAATTCATACTGCTCGCGGTTAAACGGACTGATATAATCCATGGAATTGTTTTTATTAAAAATAACACCGGATCAACCGATTTTCGTAAATTTATTTGAACCTTTCTTAACCGGCAGATGTGAAACAGGTTTTTTCACAGGCTGACGTTACTACCAATAGCGGGACGGCTTCTCCAAAAAAACATGACTGATAAAATTAACAGACTTCTCAAAAATTATTCCAACGCCTGACAAAGTTGGGACTCTTGGTATTTTATGCGAGCTAAATTATGGTCGCTGACGCGAAAGTTTTTTTGCTGCCGCTAATTCTGTTGAGTATCTTTAAATTAACTTTTGTAGGTGCAGACAGGTGAGGCCTCGTAATCCGCACAAGGCAAATCTGCAAACGTTAGCGGCATTTTGCCATTTTGGCCTGCTGGGCACCTGTTGGACGCCATTAAATGTAAAAAGGTTCGCAGAGATTTAAAAACACAACGGGCGAAAACAAACAATCCCGCCGACGGTTTTTTTCTCAAGATTGCAGCGATGTGAATTTTTTGTACATTCATAGTATCCCTATTCCACCCGATGGCATGGGATTTGAGCTGGTTCCTAAACATTAAATGATTGACTATGAAATTTAAAAAACCTTTGCTGATTGTTCTTTTGGTGCTGAACATTGTTGTTTTGCTGGGACAGGTGTGGCCCGAGGGCGTACCACCTTTTGCCAGAAAAGTAAATATCACCTTCCTGGCGCTGAACCTGGTGTTTGTAATGGCGAGTTTTAAAGATAAATAAGTAGTTATCTTTTATTTCGCATTAGCGTGATGTAGCCGGTGTATTTCTTCCCGCTCTCAGGAAAGCGTAAAATGTAATAGTATGTTGCATCTGGGAGAATGTCACCTTTTTGATTAACACCGGCCCAGTCATTCTTATAGCTTTTTGTTTCGAAAACCTTTTGATTCCATTGGTCAAATATTACCACGGAATTTTCCGGATAGGATTGAATATTCTTTACGATCCACTGATCGTTAAGACCATTGCCGTCGGGTGTTAAAATATTAAAGGGAATAACGATGAAACCGTCATTGACAGTAACAAGTATTGTGTCTTTATTGAAACAACCATTTTTGTCCATCCCTTCGACAATATATATCATGCTTGACTCTGGATTTGCTATTGGATTGTTCACGAATGGGTCACTAAGCCCGGCTACAGAAGACCAGGTATAGCTAAGGGCGCCTTTTACATTTAACTGCGTTCCGAAACCTTTCTCGATCTCTACATCGTTACCCGCATATACTTCTGGATTTGAATAAACATCCACATAACGGCGCACAGAATCTTTACATCCTTTATCAGAAGTAATTCTAAGGCTGAGCGTCTTACTTCCGGAACTAGCGTAATAGTGAGTGGGGGATTCTAAACTCGAAAAGGTAGAGTCTCCAAAACTCCACTCCGACACAAAAGACCCCGTTTTAAGTAAACTCTTATTGATGCATTTAATTTCGCTGGTTATGCATTGTGACGCTGCCGAGAAATCAGCAATTGGTCCTTCATGTACGCTTACAGTTTTTTTTACAGTGTCGGAACAACCATTACTTGATACAACTACGAGTTTGACATTGTA
>JAEUTM010000379.1 GCA_016788025.1 Bacteroidia bacterium | reverse complement strand
GACGAAATATCCTTGAAAGAAACGCAACAGACTTCCGCAATTAACCAGGAAAATCTACAGAATCTTATCAACGAAGATAAATCCAGTCCGGAAGATGTAGCAAGGGCAAAAAGCCTTAACGAAGAAGCTACACAGGCCCTTAAAAAAGCATCCGATCTTCGTCTTGAAGCAAATTCAATAGAAAATAAAGGCGCTCGTTTGGGAAGTTACAGCAACGCCATGGAAAAAGAAGCGGAAGCTCTGGAGAAACAAAAAACAGCGGTTGAACTGCTCGCAAAGTCAAATCCTTCCTATCAGCTAAAAACCTCCGCTTCTGCCGGAAATAACAACGCAACAACAAACCTGGACGCTAATCTTACTACTGTTAACAATGGTCTGGCTGAACTGGCGGAAATTAAAATAGAATCATACCAGAAGTTATATGAAGCAAATGAAATAGAAATTGAAGGTCTTACAAATTCGATTAAAACAAATCAGGCCAGTCTTGATAATACCCCAAGTTTAAAATCGACTTACATTGCTGCAAACGGTAAAATTGAAAACGCCAGATCTTCGAAGCAGAAATCCGACAATAGCGCAGCACAGGGAGAAAAATTAAATAACCTGGTCGCTGCAGTGAAATTTCAAAACGAAGGAATCAAACAACTTTCAGGTCTTAATAACACTTTAAGTCAATCTGGTTCGGGTACTGCCAGCCCAACTGCGACCGAAGATGATCCTCTGAAAGCCTTGGGTAACGCTCAAATTAACACCCCGGTTCAGGAGACCGATGAAAGTAACCCTTTAAAAGCCCTTGGAAATACATCTGTACAGGATAACGAACCGCTTCAGATCCCAAAGACTAACAAAACCGAACAAACGAACCTTACAGAAACGCCCTCTGCTTCAGAACAACCTGTTTCCACTGTTACAGGTAATGAGGTTGTAAGCATTTCCAGCCTCGCAGCCACAGATACTACAAGTGGACAAGTACTGAATTATCTCGACAATAACATAGCTTCGGTTCGCAGTTCACAAGCTTCTCCGATGATTAAAAATTCACTGAGCCAGCTGAAAAAATATGAAGCCGAAAATAAAAGAATCGAAGGTAGCCTTGCAGAACTTAATTACGAAGTAGCAAACGGCACGAGTGCCAGCCAGGATTCGGAAGCATTGAATAAAAAGTCGGACGAAATAATGCTTGAGGCCGAAACACTCAATAAACAGGCGTTGGATCTGAAAAAAGAAGCAAATGAGAAAACTGGAGAAGAAAGGGACTACACACTTGCAAGAGCACGGGAAATAGAAATAAAGGCTCAGGATAAAATGATCGAAGCGTCCGAGTACAGGAAGACGGCCAACGAAAATACGTTTATTGGAAATTCAAACGCTATCGACGAGTTGCTTGAGAGTGCAAAACAAGATAATCCTGAACTTGCCCAACGCATTGAAGAAAGACGCAGTGAGTTACCAACTCTGAAAACGCAGATCAAAAACCTAAGGGACGAAGCAAATGCATTGAACAACACGGCTAAACTTGGTGCGATTAGCAACGCTGAAGAAAAAGAGCTGGAGCTGATTCAAAAACAAAATCTGTTGTTAGATGAACTTAAAAAGCAGTACCCTGATTACGTTGTAAAACCTTATTCGGGCCGCACACCTGAAGAAAGAACAGCAGAACTTGAGAAAAAGAAAAGCCGTCTACGCGAAAATCAGGTTACTGAATTAATCAACCTCATCAACGCCTTTAGCCTGGAATACGAATCTATAAAGAACCTGGTTCCTGCACGCTTAAATGCGCAACAGGAAAGTATCCGCGAGAATGCCGAAGCTCTTAATTCTGAATCCAAGAATCTTCTTGTAAAAGCTTCCCGGGAAGGCGACGAAAATGAAAAGATCAAACAATTAACTCTGGCTGCGAAAGCTGGCAATACGGCTATTGCACAATTGAACAAACTGCTGCCAAAAGCATCTCCTTCTGATGACCTTAAAGGTTTAACGGATATCGGAAACCAAATTGTGAACAGCAATTCTGAAGACGGTGCATTCGACAGCGAAAACGCTGCCGGTGCATCCGCAAAAAGCAACTTTAAAACGGACGGTCTCGAAATAGTGCGGGGAAATGCATATTCGGCTGTCAAACCGATTCCAATCAATGCCCGGATGGAGGACGGCCTTATTTTCAGAGTACAGATCGGAGCTTTTAAAACACAAATCCCCGACAATTCTTTTAAAGGTTTAAGTCCGCTAAACGGTGAGACAACCTCGAATGGCTACATACGTTACACTGCGGGTAATTTTGAAAAAATTGAAAACGCAAATGCTGTAAAAAATGACCTTCGCAATTTAGGATACAGCGATGCCTTTGTGGTGGTTTATTATAACGGCAAAAGGATAACAATTGCAGAAGCAATGGAAATAATGAGGCAGGAAGGTAAAACAATTGATGCCAACGCTCCCCAGACTGCCGGCATAACAGCTAATAATAATGTTCCGAGGGCTGCAGCCAACCCTGTGATCCAGGAAAGTGTAGTAGTAACCAGGGAACTTGAACAAATAAACGGCTTGCTTTATACCATCCAGGTAGGAGTATACGCCCGTCAGGTGAGTAAACCACAATTATTACGTTTAACTCCTATTTTCAGGGAGCAGCTTTCAGGCGGCTTATTCCGTTACACAGCCGGGATTTATAACAATCCTGAAAAGTTACTTGCAGACAAAGACCGGGTTGTAAGCATGGGAATTCGTGACGCTTTTGTATCTGCTTATCTCAATGGAAAACGTATTCCATTTGCCGAGGCAAAAGAAAAACAAAACAATGATCCAAGTATTAAAATGGAGGAAGAAAATCCTATTGTGTTTAGTGATGCTTCGGCCTCTACCCCGCCTACCCGTAATGAGAATCCTTTGGAACAACTTGGTGGCGTTGTTACGGGAGAAACCACTGTCGAACCATTTACAAATGGTGTCAAAGAATATCCACTGGCTAGTCCTGAAAATGGAATTAAACCCGATGAAAATGGTATCAGCTACAAGGTACAAATCGGAGCGTTCAGT
This sequence comes from Bacteroidia bacterium, assembly GCA_016788025.1. Taxonomy (GTDB): domain Bacteria; phylum Bacteroidota; class Bacteroidia; order B-17B0; family Aurantibacillaceae; genus Aurantibacillus. The sequence continues at coordinate 2,235 of JAEUTM010000379.1, read as the reverse complement.
AAACAGGTTCCTGAGGATGTAGCTGCAAAATTCTCCGCTATCAAATCCTGGCCGGTGGAAAACAAACGGATCAATGGACTTTTTATTTATAACGTTGGTAATTTCTCCGAACTAAAGTTTGCTAAACAGCTTAAAGACGAACTTGTAGCATTAGGCATCACCGACGCTTTCCTCACTGTTTATAACGATGGCACCAAACTCTATGGTGCTGCAGCCGAAAGCTATCTGAGAAATTAATCGAATTCTATGAAACTAAAACGCCCTTCCGTCCGACGCATCGGGATCCGTGAAGGGCGTTTTGTTTTAAATTACAGATATTAAATAAGTTCTACGCTTCGTTTGATAAAACTGGTAAGCTGTTCACCTTTCAACAATCCTTGCGAAAGAAGTGCCAGGTCAGCTGCCTGCTTGGCGATAGCATTTTGTTTGGCCTTATCTTTTTCCTCAAGCATTCTCGAAATCAGGGGATGATTGGAATTAACCACAAGGTTATACATATCTGGCATGTTTCCATAAAAGCCCATTGCTCCTCCGCCTCCTAACTGATTCATGTCCTTCATGCGACGCATAAATTCAGGCCGTGTAATCAGCATTGGCGCATCTTTCTCGCTAAGGTTTTCAAACACTACACTGAATTGCTCTTTGTTAACCACTTCCTCTATAATTGGCTGCAGTGTTTTTTGTTGGTCCTCATTGAGTTTGCTTACATTGGTTTCGTCCTTTTTGATCAGTTTGTCAATGGTATCGGAATCAACTCTCACAAAGGAAACGTTTTTCAGTTTTCCTTCCAGGTGATTAATGTAATGAGGATCAAGCATCGTTTCCATCAAAAGAACCTCATATCCACGGTTAGTTGCTGCATCAATATAAACGTGTTGTTCCTGCACGTTTGTTGCATAGAGGTATACCAGCTTTTTGTCCTTGTCGGTCTGAAGGTCCTTCACTTTATTCTCAAATTCTTCAAACGTGAAATATTGACCAGTTGTATTTTTCAAAAGGGCAAATTTTTCAGCTTTTTCGTAAAATTTCTCATCACTGATCATTCCATACTGAACGAAAATCTTTATATCGTCCCATTTACCTTCAAAATCTTTACGTTCTTTCTTAAAGAGTTCTTCTAATTTATCTGCTACTTTTTTCGTGATATGCCCTGAAATTTTCTTTACGTTTCCATCGGCCTGGAGATAACTTCTGCTTACATTGAGCGGAATATCCGGGCTATCAATCACTCCACGAAGCAAGGTGAGGAAATCGGGAACTATATTTTCTACATTATCTGTTACAAACACCTGGTTAGAGTATAATTGAATCCTGTCCTTAGGCATTTCCAGTTTATTGCTCAGCTTCGGAAAATAAAGGATCCCGGTCAGGTTAAAAGGATAATCTACGTTGAGATGGATCCAGAATAAAGGCTCCTCAAATTGCATCGGGTACAATTCGCGGTAGAAATTGCGGTAGTCTTCGTCCTTCAGTTCAGATGGTTTCCTTGTCCACGCTGGTGTTGGATTGTTGATAATGTTGTCTACTTCTATTTCAACATCTTTTAAATCCTCGGCTTTCTCACCTTCTTTAAGTTCAGGTTTTTTCCAGTCCTTGCGAGTACCAAATTTAATCTCTACCGGAAGGAATTTACAATACTTAGTTAAAAGGCCTTCAATCTTATTTTTTTCGAGGTACTCTTCACAGTCGTCGGCAATGTGCAAGATAATATTCGTACCGCGCTGTGTGCGGTTTCCAATTTCCTCTATCTGATATTCGGGGCTGCCATCACATTCCCAACGCACTGCTTTAGATCCTGGTTTGTATGATAGTGAATAGATCTCCACCTTTTTGGCGACCATAAATGCTGAATAAAACCCGAGACCAAAATGTCCGATCACCACGTTTTTGTCAACCTTGTCTTTGTATTTGTTTACAAACTCCTCTGCTCCACTAAAGGCAATCTGGGTAATATACTTCTCCACTTCATCCTTTGTCATTCCTATCCCCTTGTCTTTAATGGTAATGGTCTTTGCGGCTTTATCTACCTCTACTTCTATCTTTAGGTCACCCAGGTCACCTCCTGCTTCGCCCAGCCGTGATAGGGCTTTCAATTTCTGTGTGGCATCCACTGCATTGCTAACCAACTCCCTTAAGAAGATCTCATTATCGCTGTAAAGAAACTTTTTAATAATTGGGAATATGTTTTCCGTTTGGACGTTGATTTTTCCTGTGCTCATTTTTTTAACATTTTAA
>JAEUTM010000375.1 GCA_016788025.1 Bacteroidia bacterium | reverse complement strand
ACAGTTGCCATTAAATCATTACCCCACCAATAATTTATAAGTAGGCCTCCCACTCCAAGCCTGAACCCATTTACCTCATTGGTTGTACCATAATTACCCCATCCAACTATCCCACAGTCACCAAAAGCGGTGGGTTTTATCCATGACTCAATTGTATACGGACTGTTTCCTAAAGGAATATTAGTGCCTGAAGAAAGAGCTACAAAATCATTTGTACCATCGAAATTCAAAGCCGAGGCCGGGATTGTACTTGCTGTAACAACAAAGCTATACGTAGGGTTTATACAATCATTAGTTGAAATATTTACAACGGCGCTAAAAGAACCTAGAGCTGTTGGTGTATACGCTATGGTGAAGCCAGTAGTGCCGGTTGTGACTGCAAGAGAGGGACTTGAGGTAACGCTGAATTGAGCCGCTGCTGGTCCGGTAAAATAAATACTTCCAATATTCAGTGTTCCACCGCCAGCATTTGTAATTGAAAAGCTACGCGAAGGGTTTGCTGCAAAATCAGTGTTATTTAAAGTTGTAGTAACAATTCCAGAAGGAACATTATTGCCATTGCCGCTCACTATAAGACTAGCCGTAATTGAAGCAGGAGTGACCGAACCACTAACGATACCGCCAGGTGATACCCAGTTTGATACAGAACCTGTCAGTACAAAATTTGTTAGGGTTCCTGTATGTGGAACTGCCGCTGCGTCAGTAAGCGTTGTAACAGATGAATTGTTGAGGAATGGAGCTCCCTGGTTAAAATGATAGTTTGCTAACAGGTTTGTAAGAGTGTTGGTAATCTCGCACTGCATATACGACTGTATCTCACACTGCGAACGAGCAACATTCCAGATTCTGAACTCATCCATCGTTCCCGAAAAATTGAGAGTGCTCTCTCCATAATTCTGCAAACCAATTTTAAATGTTCCGAGATTGGTTGTGTTCGCCGTATAGGTACTTGACGATGTTCTGTCGACCCCATCTATATAAATTTTGCCTATCCCGTTCGGACTGCTTTGAAGATCCCAGGTAATGGCAACGTGATGCCAGTTACCATCATTAACGGAGTAGGTTTGAGACGCATGTATAAAATCACAGCCATACCCAACAAATTCAAGATGCCCGTCATTCTCAATTAACAACGATTTTTCGCCGGGTTCCCAGGTACCATCTCCGTCAGAACAAGTCAAAATACCCATATCATTTCCTGTCGTCTTTATCCAGGTTTCAATGGTAAAATCGCTCAAACCAAGTTCAAGCAAATTCGAACCTGTTTCCACATCTTGTGTTCCCCCGTTAAAATTCAGAGCCTCAGCAGCAGGAGGTATTGCTACAATTCTAAAATCGTAAAGCGGCTCATCACAATCGCTGTTTGGGATATTAAACGTAGCTGTTTTAACACCGGTTGACGTTGGTGTAAATGCAACAACGATAGCTACTGAAGAACTACCGGCTAATGATGCAGGGGGTAATGTAGTTACTGAAAACTGGTTTGCGTCAGTGCCTGTGAAATAAGGTACACCAATGGCTAAGGCAGCTGAATTTAAATTATGAATTGTATAAGTCCTCGTTAATGCCCCATTGAAATCGGTATAATCAACCGGCGATGTGCTGGTATTTCCATCAATGATAGAGTTTCCTGCACCCCTCACATCAATTTCAACATTTGGTGTTGTAAATGTCGTATAGTTCGAAACAACAGCTCCGTTTCCAATCCAGTTCGATGTTAAGCCCGTTAGGTCAAAAGCACTCAGTGTTCCGGTTCTGATACTGCCTGAAGCATCTGTAAGTGTATTTACGCTGAGATTACTTCCCTGATCAACACCCTGGTTAAAATGATAATTGGCTACCAAAGTTGTAGGAGTAGAGACAACCTCACAATTCATAAAGGTTTGAATCTCACATTGGGTCCGTGCAACTTTCCATATCCTGGTTTCATCTAATGCTCCCGTAAACCAGGCGCCATCCC
>JAEUTM010000362.1 GCA_016788025.1 Bacteroidia bacterium | reverse complement strand
CGCTCTCCGCCTCCTTCTTTCATTCTACGATTACTTACCTCCAATGAAATCTTACGGTTATTAAACTCGATATCCTGAGAATTTAAAGCCATAAAATTGTCAACGAACTTGCTTTCTGTTTCAAAAAACGAAAAACTATTTTTCACATCGATGTTAAACACCATACGTGGGTGTAATTTCACTGCGTCTGCTAAAAAATCTTTCAGGCTGTTTACATTAAATCCATCCAGGTGACCCATATTCACGAAGAAACGTGTAACCCTGCTATTTCCGAAAGCGCCATCCACCGCACCTTTCACAAAGTTCAGATCAGGTGCATTGTCATAATATTCGTGGAAACGATTAAATTCTTCACTGATAAAACGTTTAATCAGTTCTTCTTTCGAAAGATCTTTAAGCTCCTCGTAGATCGCTGGTAAAAATCCTTCAATCTCCTCATCTTTTACCTCAACATTGTGAAGTTTATGCACCAGGTTGAATAATTGTTTTTCACATACTTCAATTCCGTTAGGTACGTTTTTCTTTTCAAACTTTTTCTTTATGATGCGCTCAATATCTTTGATCTTCCCTGCATCCTTCGGAGTAACAATAGCAATGGCTATTCCTGATTTACCGGCACGTGCGGTCCTTCCGGTACGGTGAGTGTAATTCTCAACGTCCTCAGGCAAGTTATAGTTAATTACGTGGGTTACATTATTAACATCTATACCACGCGCCGCAACGTCTGTTGCAACAAGCATTTGCAAAGTTTTGCTACGGAAACGTTTCATAACAAAATCCCTTTGGCTTTGGGAAAGGTCGCCATGCAAAGCATCCGCACTGTATCCATCTTTTATCAAGGCATCTGCCACCTCCTGTGTTTCTGCTTTGGTGCGACAAAATACAATACCAAAAATATCCGGATAAAAATCTGCCACGCGTTTCAAAGCTAAATAGCGGTCACGCGGACTAACGACATAATAAATATGTTCCAGGTTATCCGCTCCCTCATTCTTCTTGCCGGTGCTGATCTCCATGGGCTTCGACATATAAGTCCTCGCGATGCGCTCCACTTCTTTAGGCATGGTAGCACTGAACAGCCACGTATTTTTTTCACCAGGTGTTTCAGAAAGAATAGTATCCAGATCGTCTTTGAATCCCATGTTAAGCATTTCGTCTGCTTCGTCGAGGATTACGATTTTTACTGTGTTTAAATTAATAGCGCGACGCTCGATCATGTCTATCAAACGTCCCGGTGTAGCAGCAACAACCTGTACTCCACGTTTAATGTCCTTAATTTGTCCGTCTATGCGTGCCCCACCATAAATAGCGGTTACACCAAATCCCTTTAAATATTTACCGTAGTTTTTAATATCATTGGTAATCTGAACGCAAAGTTCTCGTGTAGGCGCCAAAATCAGAGCCTGTACATTTTTATTATTGCAGTCAATAAGGTTCAACATTGGCAAGCCAAAACCTGCTGTTTTACCGGTACCTGTTTGCGCAAGTGCCACCAGGTCGGTTTTCTGATTCGAAAGTAAAGGGATCGTTTGTTGTTGAATAGGAGTTGGATTCTGGAAACCCAGATCAGTAACAGCTCTTAAAAGGTCGCTGTTGAGACCCAATTCTTGAAAAGTCATGTTTTAAATTTAAGTTATACATTAAAGCGTAAAATACCTCGCTTTAATGCAACGTGCCGACAAAATGGGCGAGATAGATTTACAATTAAGTCCGCAAATATACGCATTTTATCTAAATTAACATCAAGACTGTCGTTTTAGCACGTTATATCGCCCTTAATTTTATATTTTTGTGGCGTTTTATGCAACACTATTACGCTATTATAATGGCTGGTGGCGTGGGTACCCGGTTTTGGCCGATGAGCACAACACAGCACCCAAAACAATTTCTCGATATTTTAGGTACCGGCGAAACTCTTCTACAGCAAACATATGCACGTGTTTCGAAGGTGTGCCCAAAGGAGAATATATTTGTGGTTACAAGCAGCTCGTACGAAAGTCTTGTTGCCGAACAGTTACCACTTGTCTTAAAAGAAAATATTCTCTGCGAAACTGCTCGTAAAAATACGGCTCCCTGTATCGCTTATGCATCATATAAAATTCATAAGCGCGATCCAAAGGCAATAACTCTGGTGGCTCCGAGTGACCATCTTGTTCGTAAGGAAGCTGTTTTTGTAAAAGCCATCCGTTCGTGTTTTAAAAAAGCAAAAAAACAGGATTGCCTTATCACCCTTGGAATTAAACCAACCAGGCCCGATACAGGGTATGGTTACATACAGTTTATCAAGAGCGACGTTGTAGAAACCGACAAACGCATCCATAAAGTAAAAACCTTTACCGAAAAACCGGATACGGAAATGGCGAAGTCTTTTATGGAGAGCGGTGATTTTTTGTGGAATTCCGGGATTTTTATCTGGAGTACCAAAAGCATACTGTCCGCGCTTGAAAATCACGATCCAGAATTAGCCAATGTTTTTAAAGAAGGTTGGGACTCATACAACACCGATAAAGAAAAAGATTTTGTAAATCGTGCCTATTCTACCTGCAAAAACATTTCCATAGACTACAGCGTGATGGAAAAAGCTGAGAACGTTTATGTACGTTCAAGTATTTTTGGATGGAGCGATCTGGGCACATGGGGCA
>JAEUTM010000346.1 GCA_016788025.1 Bacteroidia bacterium | reverse complement strand
CAGCCTGATTGCCGTCATTTATCTGTATGATAGCCCTGGATTCGTAAATTGGCTGGCTGTAACGTAAATAAAGAAACGCCAGAAGGAAAGATACCGTAAAAAAAAGTGCAATATAAACGCGGCTTTTAATAAATAAAAATGCAATAACCCCTATATCAAATCCCGAACTAAACTTTTCGGTAATATCCTTTAATTGATTATTGGTAGATTCTACCTGGGGGTTAAACATGTTTTATTTCGTTACGTTGTAGAGAATTAACATGGTTGATAACAGGGTAAGCGCCGGAGTGATCTCCTTGACGAGAGTTGCAACTGGTTTGTATCGTGGTTCCACATAAATGATATCTCCGGCCTGCACTATACTTCTTCCCGGCGTTACACCTTCAATTCTTGACACATCAATAAGATATACAAGTGGTTTTTGAATGGAATCGGGATTGTTACGAATTAGTTTCACCTTATACGCCTTACCTTCTTCCATTATTCCGCCTGCCGATGCAATTGCCTCAAGCAGGGTAGTATTGTTGTTTGCAAGTGGTAACACTTTAGCCTGCCCGCCATTTCCTGGAAATACAATAACACGTCTGTTGGTAATCCGCAGGGAAATGAAAGGTTCAACATACATTTTTGTATACCGTTCTTCCAACAGTTTTTCTGCCTGAATAATGGTTAGTCCAACAATAGGTACTCTTCCTATCAGGGGCATTTTAACCATTCCATCACTCTCAACTATTACATCAATGTCATTCCGGTAAAGAGCATTTCCCTTCGCGGCCAGATTAATCAGATCGAAACCATTGTTGGTAAAAAGGCGGTATTCAATAACATCGTTAACAGCAATTTTATAGTCTTTACGGCTTAAAGAGTCAACAAGTTGGTCATAGCTGAAATCCTTCTTTGTTTTTAGCATCAGGTTCGGCCTGTAAATTTTGCAGGAGCCAAGCAAAAAAAGGCTCGCTAATAGGATTAACAGATAACGCATAAATTATTTACAAATATATTCTTTTTACCGTGAAAACACTCATTTACAGCTCTTTTTCCCCTACGAAGGATATTCAATTCGGGCATGATAGATATTCATCAACCTTTTCTTAAATATCTTTTTTATTACTGTAATATCTTTAAATGTAATATCTGAATTTATAAACTGATTATTGGCTATCTTATAATCAATAATGTTGTCTACCAAATCATTTATAGTCAAAGCATCGTGTTTTTTAAGACTTCTTGAAGCAGCTTCAACACCATCAGCAATCATCAATACCGCTGTTTCCTTGCTAAAGGGAATAGGACCCGGATACCTGAACTGGCTTTCCGCGATCTTGGAATCATTCCCCTGCTTTTTGAATAGGTTGAGAAAATACTGAACAGAAGTAGTACCATGATGTGTACGTATAAAATCGATGATCTGTTCCGGTAGTTTGTGTTTTTTTGCAAGCTCAACCCCAATAATTACATGATTAATAATAATCCTGGCGCTTTCCAGAGGATCTATTTCCTGGTGGGGACTAAAACCGTCCGGTTGATTTTCTGTAAAAAAATAGGGGTTTTCCAGTTTTCCAATATCATGGTACATAGCGCCGGTTCTTACTAACAGCGAATTGCCTCCAATATAGTAAATTGCTTCTTCAGCCAGATTGGCAACCTGTAAACTATGCTGAAAAGTTCCCGGCACATCTTTAGAGAGTTTCCTTAAAAGCGGATGATTCAGGTCACTCAACTCAAGTAATTTAAAATCAGAAATAAAACCAAAGAACTTTTCAGTAAGGTAGATCAGGGGATACGCAAGTAAAACCAACATCGAACTAATTGCAAAGGGTACATAAGCACTGAATTTATTTACAACTTCCCGGGTGCCAAAACCAAGCTGATATGCCACAAATACAACAACATAAAATAAAAATACCATTACTGCAGCATTTAGAATCTGTTGCCTTCTCCTCATCTCTGCAACCACAAACAAGGTCCCGATACCAGGAATAAGCTGCAGCAACAAAAACTCAAGACGATCCGGCATAAAGAAACAACAATTCAATAAAATCATAAGGTAAGTGAACAAAGCAGTTCTTCCATCAAAAAACACTCTCACTAGTATAGGCACTAGCGCGTATGGCAGCGCAAAAACCATGAGCCCGTATTTGTGAAACACGTAGGTAGAAAATACCGACGATAACATTAACAGGAAAAGAAAGGCTACCTGTTTGTTCTGTCCAAAGATTGGTTTTCTGAAAAAGGCCAGAAACACCAGTAAAACCATACAAAGGATATAACTCAAAACCCATCTTGCCATAAAGTTGATCCAGGAAAAGCTCTGGCCCTGATTGATAAAATTAAAATACCTGTTGATTAGATATCGTTTGTTATTAGTGAGGGGCTCGCCTTGTTTTACCAGGACTTCTCCCTGACGGATGACACTTTTGTAGAGAGATACTTGCTCTAGTTTCGAATTAACGTAAAGACTCGTTTTGTCGCGGCTAACCACATAATCGATAGTCAGATAATCGAGATATTTCATCTCCGGCAGCTGACTTTTCAGTTCTCGTGTCAGGTATTCCACTGCACTCTGAACATTAAAAAAGTCGTAATAGGCGGCACTTTCAGCGTATTGGCCATCTATGATAAATATTGATTTTCGTTTCGAGTTTTCATCAATACTTTCTATAACCCCACGCTTATAAATGCTATCAAAAAGAGGTTTAAGAATATAATAGCTACCCGGGTCCCTGTATTCCAAAAGAGCAAACTCCCTCAGTTTTTTGTTTCGCTCGGTTGTGTCATGTACAAAAAACAGGGGGGCATTGTTTTTAATCTGTTCTTTTTCATTTTTTACCTCTTGCGGCGTTTTGGTGATGAAGAAATCCTTTTCCGTAACCAAATCTGAGTATGGCCATACTGCTGTAAAGGAATCTACCTTAGGTCCCTTTACTTCTTTGTTTGGTAGCATAAGAGAAAGTAAAAAAGAACAAATAGCCACCAAAATGAGCTTAAACACAAGATTGTGCTTTGCCTGTATGTACCCGAGTAAATTCACGTATACAAAGAAAGGATTTATGAAACCCTTAACGCAGTTGTAAAGATATGGTTTTTAACAGTGGGGTTTTAATAGAGACGAGTCCGTTAACAAGATGCATTTATCTTATGTTCCTGGTTCTCCGCCCAACCAGGTTAATGTTTCTTGTAAATTCCAAAAACGGCGGGTACTTTATGCATGTAAGGCAAAAGCGAGCTTTTCCACTCGTTAACGGTTTTGGAAACTAATTGCTGTTTTGGAGAATGTATATCTATCCCCACAAAAACATGAGTTCCGGGAGAAAGCGCGTCGAGCAGTGTTTCCATCATTTGCTCGTTACGGTACGGCGTTTCAATAAAAAATTGCGCTTGATTGTATTTTCCCGAAATCTGCTCAAGCTCTCTAAGTCTTTTTGTTTTAAGTTGTTTGTCAATGGGTAGGTATCCCACAAAGGCGAAATTTTGACCGTTAAACCCACTGGACATAATGCTCAGAACAATTGAACTCGGACCTGTTAAGGGAATAACTTCTATGTGTTTTTGATGTGCTCTATAAACCACATCTGCGCCAGGATCAGCGATCCCGGGGCATCCTGCATCGCTCATCAAGCCAACCGAATGGCCGTCCAGCAGGTCCTTAAGCAAGGCGGAAATATCAGCTTCCTTACTGTGTTCGTTAAGTAAAAGAATTTCAGCTTTGCTGATGTCAGGATATTCACATTGTTTTAAAAATCTGCGGGCATTTCGGGCGTCTTCGGCAATAAATTTACTAAGACCGTTTATAACGGAAATATTGTGTGATGGAATATCCCGAAGCCCTTGCTCCCCGGCAATAGGAACCGGTATCAGATATAGCTTTCCGTAACCATTCACAATGTAATATTAAAGAATTTTATCGTTACTTTGTACTCCTATTTTTTT
>JAEUTM010000333.1 GCA_016788025.1 Bacteroidia bacterium | reverse complement strand
TCTTCGATCATCAAAATCCGCCACTCACAATATTTATCTAGTCAGCTTTACACTTACGAAGCCCTTGCAATTTTAAACGAGGTTGAGCAGATTGAACGCAACAGTTTCGAATTATACATGGCACGAGGCTACATCTACAGTCAAATGGGTCTGGGCGAACAGGCTATCGAAAACTTCAAAAATGCAATTCCTTTAGCCGAACAAAAAGATGAAGTGTATGTCGCGCTTGGAATTGAGTTCTTAAATGAAGATAAACCGGATGACGCTTTATACTACCTGAAAAAAGCAATTAAACTGAATCCAAAGAACGAAATTGCACTCAATGAATTATCGCTTTGTTTTGACCTTACCGGGAAGTCAGACGAGGCCATCGGATTCTTCGAACAGTACATAGACAATCATCCATACAGCTATTTCGCCTGGTTTAATCTGGGACTTGGTTATAGCCGCCTTGGGCTTTTCGAAAAGGCAATTGATGCTTATGATTACGCGATTGCAATCAATGAACAATTTAGCTCGGCGCATTTCAATAAAGCAAATTCGCTGGCACAGTTGAACCGATTTGAAGAGGCCATAGAGGTTTACAAAGAAACATTCAAGTACGAGGACCAGGAACCTACAACCTACTATTACATAGGTGAGTGTTACGAAAACCTCAACCAATATGAAGAGGCTCTGGTCAATTACAATAAATGCGTAAAGCTTGATCCTGCCAACGCCGATGCATGGCTTGGAATTGGTGTTGTTCTGGATGCCCTGAACCGCCTTACCGAAGGAGTTCACTATATTAAAAAAGCCATAGAAATTAACCCAAACGAACCTGAATACTGGTATATTTTTGCCGAGATCCAGGAAAAACTTGGTTTTATAGAAGAAGCGGCCATGGCCTACCAGCGCGTAATTGAACTGGACTATCCTGATTACGATGTCTGGTTGGACTATTCAAAATTGCTTCACCAGAATGGCTATATGAAAGAAGCTATCAACGCCCTGGAACAAGCTATTATTAAATTTCCGGACGTTGCCGAATTATTTTATCGTTTAAGTGTTCTACATATGGATAACCATCACAGGAAAGAATCACTTGAACTTTTAACCAGGGCCTTAGAAATGGATTATCAGAAACATCAGGAGATCTTTGATTATGCTCCCGTTTTACAAAATGATTCTGAAATCCTAAATTTGATCTCCGGCTTTAAAAAATAAATATGACAAACCAATACAACTTTAACTTACCGCATTTACCCAAGCGTAGCGAAAAACCACGTAAAGAAGGAATCACCATGGTGATGGACAAGGGTATAAGCTTAAGGCAGGCTGAAGATTTTGTGGAAGTTTCATCAGGCTTTGTAGACTTTGTGAAACTTGGCTTCGGAACTTCCATAATTACCAAAAACCTTCAGGAAAAAGTTAAGCTATATCAAAAGGCAGGCATGAAGGTTTTCGTCGGCGGTACGTTGTTTGAAGCATTTGTGGTACGCGACATGTTCGATGACTATCGTAAATATATTTCGTCTTTGGGCCTCGATGCCGCAGAGGTTAGTGATGGAAGCGTGGAACTGAGCCACGAGAAGAAATGTGAATACATCAGCACATTGTCTAAAGAATACACCGTTGTAAGTGAAGTTGGGAGCAAAGAGGAAGGTGTAATTATTCACCCGGCACGCTGGATAAATATGATGCAAAGCGAACTCGAACCCGGCGCCTTTAAAGTCATTGCAGAAGCCCGTGAAAGCGGAAACGTTGGGATTTTTCACAAAAACGGAAGTGCGCACACTATGCTGATCAACCGTATTGTAAGCAAAGTAAAACTCGAAAACATCATCTGGGAAACACCACAGAAAAGTCAACAGGTTTATTTTTTGAAATTATTTGGCTGTGATGTGAACCTTGGAAACATTGCTGTAGATGACGTTATCCCTCTGGAAACTCTTCGTCTTGGTTTACGTGGCGATACCTTTTTTACTTTTTTACCTGAAGCATTAAAACAACCTCTTAATTCATAAACATGAAAGAAATTACAGTGTCTGAGCTGAAAAAGCTAATAGACAGTAAAGCCGATTTTCAATTGATAGATGTTCGCGAAGAACACGAGTTTGATGAAGCAAATCTTAATGGAACCCTTATTCCGATGGGAGAAGTGATGGACAGGCTTGATGAGATTTCCAAAGATAAACAGGTTGTGGTTCATTGCCGCAGCGGTAAACGCAGTGCAACTGTAATCGGCGCCCTCGAAAGCCAGCATGGCTATACAAACCTCTACAATCTTAAAGGCGGCATCCTCGCTTATATCGAAGAAATTGGCCTCTGATATCAAAACCTAAACTTTAAACCCTCAATTATTTCCCCCAAATGGTAGAATTATTCAAACATATTTTACATCTCGATTTCGACTGGCTTTTCAGCAATTACGGAACTGCAATTTATACTGTATTGTTCCTGGTTATTTTTATTGAAACCGGCCTGGTTGCTATGCCTTTTCTTCCTGGCGATTCTCTGTTATTTACAGCTGGCCTGTTTGCAAGAACCGGACATCTTAATTTGTCCTATATCCTTATCCTGCTTTTCATAGCTGCCGTTGTAGGAGACAACTGCAATTACTGGATCGGCAGAAAAATAGGGCTCAGAGTGTTTAACTTAAGTTTTAAGGGTAAACCGCTGGTTAAAAAGGAATACCTGGATAAAACTCACGAGTTTTTTGAAAAGCACGGCACTAAAGCCATCATCATGGCTCGTTTTGTTCCTTTTGTAAGAACCTTTGCGCCTTTTGCTGCGGGCGTAGGCGAAATGAGTTACAGAAAATATCTGAGCTTTGACATTTTAGGTGGTGCACTTTGGGTAGGAAGCTTAACTATCGCTGGTTACCTGTTAGGTGAAGTTGAATTTATTCGCAAACACATCGATCTTGTATGCCTTGGCATTATCCTCCTGTCTGTACTGCCCATTATTTTTACTGCTCTTAAGAACAGAATGAATAAAGCTGCTTAATTATTAAAGAATTTCAGGAAGAAAGCCGTCTCTCATTGACGGCTTTTTTATTTGAGGACTACTTTACTTACAAAGTGATCCTGTCCATTAAAAGCCTTGAGCGTGTATACACCTGCACCCAATCCGGCATCCAGGTTCAGTACAAAGTCATTTGTTTCACCCTTTACACATTTCTGTCTGTTCGCATACACCACTCTTCCCGAAACATCCAGCAATTGGAAGGTATACTCCCCCGAACGGTCATCAGATATATCAACATGAACGGTTCTTAGGTCGCTCGGATTCGGATAAACTCCCCAATCTGATGCAGATTCCTGGTCCACGGAAATAATGTTTGAATAGCTAAATGTTTTGTCATTGTCAGTTTGTTTCAAACGGTAATACGAAATTCCTTTGTATGGTTGAAGGTCCTTGTAGGAGTAATGCTCTTTTGTATGGCTTTCACCAACTGCGTCAACCTCGCCAAGGTTTTCAAAATTGATACCATCCTGAGAACGCTGAACAGTAAAATAATCGTTGTTTATTTCGGTGGCAGTCGACCATCTCACATCCACCTGTTGCTTGGAATTTAAGCTGGCTTTAAACTCCAGCAGTTCTATTGGTAAAGGATTTACCAGGGGTGACAATGAACCAAAGGTAAATGGGCTAAAGGCCGTTACCACAGCATTTGTAACGATTGATCCTGCGGAACTCCCGGTGCATGTACCCGCAGTTGTTACGGCATCATTTACGTTCTCCCACAGGTTAGTTGTTGTATTAAAATGCGCAACTCTCAGGTCGGTTGTCGAGCAATCAGTTATCTCACTAAAACTGGCGTCCTCCCAATATAACGAAACCACTGCATTTCCTGTTCCGACAGTACGGTCAAGCAACCAATATTCAAGTTTACTTACATTATTAAGCGCCGGAGTTGGGGTTGTTGCGGTTACATAGTAGCCGGCCCCCGTGTTGAAATACTCTGCCCTGAACGTTGTAGAACTGCTCGGCGCTCCAACACCTACCCTTGCCCAACGTCCGCCTTTTCCCACAGGAAAAACGAATGCTGTGGTTCCTGTTTTTTCCATAGGACCGTTTACATATGATGCAGAATTACCGGAAGTGGCTCCTGCGGTAGATTCCAGTGACAAAATGTTTGTGCTGCTTGTATTTAAAACTCCTGAACTAAGCGTAAGTGATCCGGTTATATCTGTGGGCATTGAACAAGTTACGCCACTAGCATTTGAAATATTCAGGCTGTTAAACGTAGTGGATGACGCTCCCAAAATAGATTGGGCGGATGTTCCGTTAAAGATTACCGAAGAGGTTCCCGCTGAAAATCCGCCATCATTCTGCCAATCTCCTCTTAGGGAAATGGCAAGGTTGTTTGAGATAACACTGCTACTGGCAGCAATAGTGATACCGTTATTTAGTGCAAGGGAATTGGTAAGCAGTGATGCTACCACAGGCACACCGGATCCAACAACTAGATTCTGTATTGGTACAGCCGAGTTAATGCTGATAGTTTGCGATGCCGGAGAACTGGCATCATTTGCATAAATTGTTCCACCCGTAACCGATACGTTGGTGGTGCTCGTGTTTACCCAACCAAGATTACCGGCGCCCGGGCGCCTGAGAGTAATGGTTCCTCCAGACATAGTATAAGTTGAACCAAGTTCATCCAAACGAAATATGGCTTCACTTCCGGTTGTGGAACCAACCGTTCCAACCACCAGACTACCCGAACTTAAATTAAAATCGATACGGGCTGTTAAACCGAAACGGGCAAAACGACCTGCTACATTTATAGTGCCTCCGTCTATGTTCACGGCACCACCGTTAACTATTAGATTTTCGTTGTTTGCATCGCCAACGTTCATTGTGCCGGCACTACATCTGAGATAACTAAAAACAGTAAGCGAATTTCCGAATGAAAGCACGGAAGACGCATTGTTGAGCCAAATGGCTGTTGTGGTCGTTAAGGTAATTGCACCTGTAAATGGGGTAATTGTACCCGCAGGTGATGATAATTTAAAAGTTCCATTGGTAAGTGTAAGGAAGTTTGTGGGCCTCACTCCAAAATTTGAAGATGTGATATCGAGAATATTGGCCAGGCTGCTTCCCATATTCATTGTAATTCGATTAAAGAACGTTGTAGCACCAGCTCCCGAAATAGTCTGACTGCCGTCCTTATTAAATGTCACATTACATACACGATTGGCTGTTGGCGATAGGTTAAAGGTTCCTGCGTTGGATACATTGCCTGTAACAGTCATTTGGTGGGTTGCGTTCGAATTACCCGTGGTCATTGTGGCGCCATTGTTAATAATAAGATCTCCTCCTACCACAAGATTTCGTCCCGTAGCGTTACTCCCAATCGTAAGCTGTCCACTGGTACCCTGCCCGACGGTAAGTTGTCTGCAACTTCCGTTTACGTCAAGAGTAACGGTGTGCCCGTTCGCAACAGTTACATAATCGCCGCTGGTGGGTACGCAGGTGCAATTCCAGGTTGCTGAAGTGTTCCAATTTCCCGTTGCAACTGAAATAATAGTACCCGAAGCAATCGTAGCTTGAGTCCCTGTTAAAGCGGTGCCTAAATCGCCTTCTGTTACAGCATGAACTCTCCAATAATAGGTTGTTCCCGCACTTAAACTAGTAACTGCTGCGGAACCCGCGCCTGCTGCAAGCTGACTTACAAATGAAAAATTAACGTTGTCGGTTGAATTTAAGATCACATACCCTAATTCATTACTCGCATTGTCGGTCCAATATAAATCCATCGAGCCTTTAGCCACGTTGCTGAAACTTAAGGTAGATGGAGCTGCACTTGGCGCTGGAGGAGTAAATGATAGTTTTGTGTCGGAGGTTGGATATGTGGTAAGTGCATCCTGCGGTGTTGCTGCAAAACTTGTTGTATTTGCCGTTTGTTGTGTAAGGTGCTGCGACGCTGTAGGTGTTGCTGCGGGCGTCCAGAAATTATTAATTCCTAAAGCATAGTTATGACTTGCAGTTCCAACAGTCATGGTCCCGTAAACAAACTCGATAAGGCCTGACGTCTCATAAATTTTTACCTGGAAGTTGAAACTAGGCACCGTAGTCCAGTATGGACTTGCTTTGTAAATTTCGGCACTTACCCACTCCACTGTCAGCACCCTGTTCGGGGCAGTTCCGCTTGTAGCATACTTCATAAAACTCGAAAGCGGAGTTGTCCCAACATTGGACGGCCACAAATCGCTATAACATGGTGCCAGCGCAAGCATGGTGCCGCCCGTACCCCCCACAGAAAATTCACTTCCATTAAGTGGGCCATATGCTGAGCCCGCGGTTCCCACGTTTGTAGAGGTTGAAAAATCTATAAAACCATTGGTGCTTGCTGAAAAATTAGTGTAACGAATTCCTAAATACCAGAAGTCGAAACCAATGGGAGTTAAAATAGAACGATTATCATCGTTCGTTGCGCCACCGGTTGTGCTACGCCAGATAAAACTGTTGCCCGTACCCGCAATACTTGTATACGTCGTTCCAGTGGTTCGTGTAACTGAGTAATTCGCAACCGATTGAGCTCTTAATGCAATGCCAAAAGGCGAATAAAACAAAAAAACCAGTAAGGTTGTTCTAAAACAATTGTTTAAAAAATAGATTTGAATCATTAAACGATGTGACAATTTAAATGAAGGTTTGTGTATGACAGATCAAAAATAGCCAAATAGTTGATATTTAGCAGGTTTTTACGCAGTTAAGAGGTTTTAGGTTTCGTTAAAATGAGGGGATTCCCTCTTTCTAAATCGTTCCAGACAAGTGGTGTTTAAATAAAAAGCCGTCCCTTTGAGGGGACGGCTCTCTTAAATTATTTTGACTCTGATCCTTAGTTCTTGATCAGTTTAATCATCTCGGTATTGCTACCTGATTTTACTTTGAGGTAATATGTACCTACAGCAAGTTGTTGAATGTTGATGACGGTAGAATCCAGTGAAGATTCTTGTTTAGCAACCAACCGTCCGGTAATATCAAGTATTTCGATTTGTTTTACCAGGCCGTTGTTTAACTGTAAAGTTACTTCATTGTTCGCTGGATTTGGGAACAGGCTGATGTTTGTAGCGCCAGCGTTTTGTTCTTTTATTCCAACACATGTTGTTACGTTTACAGCAAGAGCAAGCGAATTACTGCAACCAGTAAGGTTAGTACCCGTTAAGGTGTACACGGTAGTTGTATACGGTATAATAACTGCTTCCTGGTTAAGTATAACAAATGAATTGCTTTGCCACTGATAGTTTGTTGCGCCCATGCCAGTAAGCGTTACAGATTCTCCGGCACAAACTGTGTTAGGATTGCTGATGCTTGCTGTTACTGTTGGAAGAGGAAGAACACCAATAGTAATTACTGCATCTCCTGTACAACCACTTGCATTGGAACCTGTAACTGTATACGATGTTGGAACAGTTGGTGCTACAGTAGTAGTTTGAGCCGTACCTGTGTTGCTCCATACATACGAGTTAGCGCCGAAAGCATACAAAGTAGCCGACGAACCAAGACATACCGCATTGGTAGGTGTGAATATAGATACCACTGGTGCAAGGTTAGGTAATATCATTTGAGTTACCTGGGTTTCGCATCCTGATAGTGAGCTCATACCCGTAATCGTCAGATTAGCTGCTGAAAACGGTGTATATGAAATCGCTGTTCCAAGGTCTCCGGTGCTCCACGAATAAGTATCTGCTCCGGTTACCGAGATGTTCACTTCCTGACCTGTACATACGATGCTTGGCGTAACAACCACCGATAAGGTTGGAGAATTTAAGGCGCAAGGAATTGTTACAGAAAGATCATCCCATGTGAGGAATTGAGTGGATGTGGCTCCTTTACCTTTGATAGCAATATAATATAGTCCGGCAGAAGGAACCTGGAAAGTACCGGAAAGCAACTGGTAGAACTGGCCGGTTACCGCTCCCGTAACCGAAGCAATAGAAGTTAAACCGGTAGACGTTTGACTGGTTCCGTAGGATAATGATAGTTCTGTCCAACCCGTACCACCGTCAGTAATGTACCACGTTGCCGCCGAATAGGTAATTCCCGGGAACATTTCAATGCCATTTGAATAGAAATAGTCTCCATTAGTTGCCGTTGCGCCCCTGAACGAAGCAAATTTAGATCCTGTATGCGGAATTCTGTTATTTGCAGTGGCAAGCGTGTACGTTTGATTGATTGTTGTTGGACTGCTGGCAGACCAGGAACAGTTAGGAAGTTGATTATTTACTGTGATTCCTTCGAATGTTTCATAATAAGGAACTGAGTTTGTTGTGGTAGGTGCTATTAAAACATTATACGGTGTAGCTGTTGTACTTGCCAGAGCTGCAGGACAACTGATAACTAATTGATACCAGCTGGTTGCCGTAACACTTGGCGCCGCATATCCAACGGCAGTTCCTGTTGGTATTACAGTGTAAGGACCAAATACTGATTGATCTGATACATACCATTGGTAAGTTAAACCTGTATTAGTATAAGTGTTCAGAATTGTCAATGCGTTTGGTGCATTAGGGCAAACCATCGAGAAAGTAGCTGTTACACTATTTGCAGCCGGTGCCGCATTACATGGACTCGGAGGAATCCATTCGTAAACACGGCCTTGACCAGGCATTAAAGTTGTATTCCAGTTAACCACGTCAGTGTTTGCGGTTCCTGCATTAGACGTAGCCCAACTGCCTGTTGTAGAAACGCTCCTGTTGTTGTAATCGGTATTTGCATTACCTCTTAAACCAACCTGACCTGAACTAGATGTAACCACAGCCCATGTATCATAAACTATATCAATAATGTTAGTGGTTTCATTAAGGCGTATCTGAAAATTAAGAACATCAGACGTGCTGCCGCCAAAAGGGCGATAGTTTGTCCACTGAACAACACAAACACGATTCGGTGCTGTACCAATCGTCTGAACTCTTAAGCTTGCTGTTCCTCCATTACCTACAAGATCTCGTCCAAGAGCAGCAATATGATTCTGTAGTATAGCGGGCGCTGTACTTCCACCGGAAATACCCTGTCCTAATCCGCCTGTATTATTTAAATTAACTGGATTAGGCGTTAAAGTAGATTGTCCGAAAGCAATCCATCCGTTGTTGTCAAGCCCAATAACATCATATACGTTTGCGTTAAATGTAAATGAGAATCCAATTGGGATACCTGGACCTGTGGTTGAATTTGTTCCAGGGTTAGCCGGATTAACAAATGCTCCATCATCTGTAGTAGACGTTGCAAATACTGTACCACCAGAAATAGGAGAGTAAGTGCCGACGTAAGTTTGGAAAACATAATTAGAAACCTGGGCCTTGATCGTGTGCCAGCTAGGAATCAGAACGAGTGCGATTAAAGTTTGGTAAATTTTTTTCATAGCTTTTAGTTGTATTATTTAAACTAAATTATAAAAAAAAATGACTTATCCAATCTAAATCGTTTTATTTAACAGATTTCTTTGATGCGCATCAAAGAAATCAATTAACTCTTTACCTGTTTTTTAATTTTATGAAACTATTTTTTATTGATTCAGAAAATGCAACATCTACTATGTACATTGTAAATGCTGTCGCAGTTTTTATTTCTTATCTTTTTTAATACCGGCTATTTCAACTTTTAAACCACGCAACATATTCATAATGCTGTCGAGGTTCAATTCATTCTCATCATATTGATTCATATTAATACAACAGGTGTATTCCCAAAGCTCAAGAATATCCGAAGCCTTTACTTTGTACGGTTGATACATTTTATTATCAGAATGAAGTTCAAACGAAGTATCTTTTTTATTGTAGTTCATAATGCGTTTGTAGGACAAACCATCATCTTTGGTAACTACAATATATGTTGTTCCAAGTTTTACCTCTTCAAATTTCTCTATATACTTCGCAATAACAAAAGAACCTTCTCTGATAGGTGGCATACTGTCTCCTTTAATTGGGAAAGCTCGGTGCTTTCCTGTAGGTAAAAAAGGAAGTTTCATTTGGGGGAGCCTTTCTATGTATTCCGGATCTGCATAACCTTTCAAATAACCTGCTGAGGCTTTCAAAGGAATGAGTTCCACCATATCATTTCCATCATTGTCCAAAAGAATGGGAAACAATATCCTGTTTTTGCCCACTTTCATTAAACCATCGAGATTGGTTTTTTTAAGATCACCCCTTACAAGCGCATCAATAGCAACGTGAAAAAACTCAGAAAGTCTTATAAGCAGATCTATGGGTGGTTCGTTACGGGCTTCTTCATATCCACCAATACGGGAACGGGTAACTTTTAATTCATCCGCCAGTTGTTCTTGTGACAGACCTTTTAACTGACGCAGAAAACGGATGTTGGATGCTATTTTGCTCATTGCTATAATTTATAGTTTAAAATTACTACTAATTATAGTTATTTGCAAATCTGTTTTTAAAGGCTTGTTAAACAGGCACAATGTTGCTTTGAAGAGCATACAACCATTTTAATGCCTCCTTTTCGGAATTGAATATTTTGCTAGGCTTTTTAGGCTTCACAATTCTAAGATACAGGTTGGCTGTTAACCTTTGAGTTATAGATTTTACAACCATAGCCTCAGCAATGGAGTATTTTAATCCCTCATCGCTTGCTGAAAATTCCATTGCTTCTTTATCAAAGCTTGCCAATTCATCAGCCAACATTAAAATAAGAGCCTCTTTGCCCTTAGATAATACACCTACCGCCCGGTTCATTTCCTTGCTTTCTTTTAAACCGATCTTCTCGGAACTCGTCATTTCTATTCTGATGAGTCCACCTTCAAACAACTGCACCTTAGCGTAATTAAAAACTATTTCCTGGATTAATTGCATGGCGGCAAAGATAGATTATAATATTCTGAGAAATCTAAAATTTTTAGATTAAATCGGTTTAGAACTTCAACTATTATTTGCCCGCTTTTCCCTAAAAGGATTTTGGTAGATATTAAAGGTATTTTAGCCAGACCTTGGATGGATGCGAATCTTTGTAATTTCCATACCACCTGCATAATGGATACATACATACAATAAGAAAGAACCAATAGAGATATACAAATCCTAGGCTCATACCGGCACCCTCTGGTCTTCCAAATTGCATTATGCCCAAAGGAATATCACTGCCTGAATACCCTTGCATAAACACCATGATATACATAGACACATGAACGATATACCAGTGCAGTATATAAAAGAACATAGGTACTTTACCAAAAGTTCTGAAAAAATTAACGAATACATTGTCTTCTGCATCAGCTAATCGTAAGGCAAAAAACATAATACCCAGGGTTATGCAGGTATATAACAACGAAGGAGGATATTTACTTACATCAATAAATGAAAATACCGAATAAAGGAAACTATCTTGCACAGACCAATGCCTCGAATCGCCATAAATATTTACGCTTCTCAGGAGTAAAAAAAGTCCCAAAGTTGTAAGTCCTGCCAGCAGAAGAGATTTTTTACGCTGCTGATCTGATTGCGTGAAAACCTTGCCGAAAACAAAACCGAGCAACATTATACCGAACCATGGAATAGCAGCGTAAGCCACCATAATACCCCGATCCTCTGAAATTTTAAAAAATCCCCGGTCAAAAAATAAAGTACGAATAAATTCCAGGGTTTGGTTATTCTCAATTTTTAATCCAGTCAGTAAATCGTGTGAAAATATTATCACGAGAGCCAAAACGCCAAGCGTTCTTATTCTAAGTTTCAGAAATAAAGCGAGCAAACAAAAACCTGAACCAATAGCAAATATAACCTGCAATAAGAAAGTCCTGAACTTAAAATCACTCCAAACACCAAGATTAATTACAGTAAGCTCAAGAAGTATTAGCCATAATCCACGGGTAAGTAAAAACTTCCGGGTTTTATTCAGATCATTCTGCTGCAAGCTCATAAGGTAAGCCGAGGTGCCGGCAAGAAACACAAATGTAGGTGCACACAAATGAGTAATCCATCTGGTCATAAATAACAGGGGTGTAGTTGTTTTAAGATCCAATGGATCCTGGCTGAAAGAGTTTATGTGTAATAAGTCACGAACATGATCAATAGCCATGATAACAATCACCAGGCCCCGCACAAAATCGATGGATTTAATTCTGTATGTTTTTGACACTCCCTCCATGTTGCAAGATTTCAAAGTAAATCAATTATTCAGAAGAATAGTGTAAAGAAATTAAAATCCTTTGTTAATTTTAATGCGATATGAAAGCATCCAGGCAAAAAGAATTTTTCTTTTTTACCAAAGGGAAAACCGAAACCGGACTGGGCCTGCTCGATAAGTTTGTAGAAACCTTTGAATCCATTGGCGACATAAAATTAGAAGCCACCAAAACGATGATCGGGATTTCGAATGGTAGCAAACGCATCGCATGGATCACTCAAATTGGAAAAAACTTTATCCACGTGGTTTTTCCGTTTAAAAACGAATACAAAGAAAATTTGTGTTTTCAAAAAGTTGCCCGACTCCCCGGGGACAGTAAACAAGTAAACCATCATTTCCGGATGCTTTTTCCTGAAGATCTGAATAAGGAGGTTTTAAAATTTATGAAACTTGCCTTTACTGAAGAAAAGTAGTTCAGCGACGAAACTGCTTTAATAAAAGTTCATGTTTTTCTTTACTGGATACTTTTTCCTTATCCATCCAGCTCCACCATTTCAGTTTCTCCGGGTTGTGTTTTTTGGGAGCTGTATTTGCAAAATAAACAGCGCAGCGAAATGTGTAAAGTACACAAATGTCGTTAACATGACCATTAAGTTCGTTCAACATTACATACATCAGTTCAGGATTTTCTCCTTTTAACGAACTGATATTTTTGTAACCCAAACGATATAGATCCATAGCAAGCGATTTACCAATGCCCGGGATTTGACGCAATTCGTTTAAAGACTCTTCTTTTTTCATGTCAGCAATTCACAAAACTGAATAAAAAAACAATCATCTCATAAATTTATTATCCGGGCAGGAACGGTTTCAATATTTTATTTTCCGTCAAAGGCGTCCTGCAATTTCTGAATATCAAGTTTTCTCATTTTCATCAGCGCCTGCATAGCCCGATCGGCTTTTTTACGATCCGGACTTCCTATTAACGATGGAATAATATCTGGTACAACCTGCCACGACACTCCGAATTTATCTTTTAACCACCCGCACATGCTCTCTTCTCCTCCATCTGCTGTGAGAGAATTCCAATAATAATCAACCTCCTTCTGATCAACACAGTCTATTACGAACGATACCGCTTCGTTGAATTTAAAATGCGGCCCACCGTTTAAACCCATAAATTTTTTACTATTTATCTCAAAAATTACAACCATGGGTGTATCGCTTGTGATCCTGGAATTTTTAAAAACTGAGCAATAAAATTCGGCGGCTTGTTTTGCATTGCCATCAAACCAAAGGCATGGATAAATTGGATTTTTCATGTTATACGAATTTGATGTTACAAAGATGGTGCATTTTACAGGTCCTCGTGAGACCTAAAAACGACAATTAAGGGGTGAATTGTGACAATTGTTTTGAATCACGCAAGCAACTTAAATTCCATGGTCTTCTCTACATGTGCTTGTTTTATTATGCCGCGGGCATATTTTGCATTGCGTCCATAATCGTATTTCTGCAGATATGCCTGGCTTATCGCTTCATTCAAATTTTCGATATCTGGTGGAATAAATGCTCGTATTCTATAAATATTATCCCCGCATTTAATCTCACCATTTGGATCGTTAAGAAAAGAATTATACCAGCTCCTTTCAGCCAACCCCCAGGATCGCGCAAAGATCCTGTTATTTACAACGACCATCCAGATCTCTAAAAAGGTTTCGCGATCCGACCCAGCTTTTAATCCAATCAGATTGTTATTAATAATATATTCCTGTGCTTTGATAAAATTCCTTAGTGGTTAAATATAACCACTCACCTTGTCATTTAAGTTCAGAATCCGAAAATATATTTTTCCAATCTGTCGAAATTTTGCTTTTGCCCCTCGTCAGCTTTATGTGCTTTCACAACAATGTCTTTCATCTCTTCCGTGTCAAACAACAGAGACCAATTCACCTCGGTTTCCTCTCCCTTCGATTCAAAAACAACTGTTGTTATAAAATGCGGGTTAAAATGTTCGAAGACTATTTTCTTAAAAGGTACAATTTCTTTAAATACACTTCTGTTAGGATAGTTTGTGCCATCCGGGCCATGCATAGTAAGTTTCCACTCACCACCTTCCCTGAAATCCATCTCATGAATAGTGCTGGTAAATCCATTCGGTCCCCACCAGTTTGTTATGTGCTTCGGATCTGTCCACACTTCCCACATAAGCTTAATTGGTGCTTTGAATATTCTGATCATTCTCAACTCTCTGTTTTTTGTATTTTCCATGGTCTATTTTTTAGTTTTTTGAATTTTCTCGAGGTATTTTTCAAGACTGTCAAAACGTTTTTCCCATAGCTGCATAAAGGGGTTAAGCCATTCGTTAATCTCTGTCATTTTCTTCAGGTTTAAATGGTAAAATATTTCCCTTCCAACTTGTTTCTGTTTCAAGAGTTTACATTCCGACAAAATCTGAATATGTTTCGAAACTGTTTGGCGCTTCGAATCAAACCTTTCGGCTATGGCATTGGGCGTCATTGCATGCAGCGCTACGAGCGTTAATATAGCTCTCCGTGTAGGATCGGCTATTGCCTGAAAAACATCTCTTCTTGTTTCCATTTGCAGTTATTTGGCTGCGAATATATATGCAGTTATTTAACTGCGCAAGTTTATTGTCAAAAAATTTCTGTACTCCGATCTGGGTGAGAGGTGTTGCGAATGAAAGTCTTTTTGCAGACTAAAAACAGAAAGATTTTGCTGATTAAAAGGGAATCCAGATTAACTACGTTGATCTGGGTAAGAGGCGTTGCGAATGAAAGTCTTTTTTCGCTACGCGAAAAGTACCTTTTTATTTCCCTGCTTACCAAGGCAAGCTTGGACGCTACGAAATAAAAAAGTCCCTTGCTTTCGCAAGGGACTTTCATTCGTCGGGGTGGCCAGATTCGAACTGACGACCTCCACATCCCAAATGTGGCGCGATACCGGGCTACGCTACACCCCGCTCCTTCTCCCGTTCTTTTCAGCCCGGAAGAATGAACTTCTCAAAAAAAATTTTGAGAGTGCAAATATACGATTATTTTAACTCCTGCAAAAAAAGGATTCATTTTTCTTAAAAATGTATAACCCTTTGTGAATAAGGCTTTTTGGCCGAAAATTAAATTGTATTTTTACACCCTATGCAAGAGCAGATCCTAATTATTGATTTTGGCTCGCAATTCACCCAGCTAATCGCCCGTCGTTTGCGGGAGTTGAACGTTTATTGCGAAATTCATCCTTACAACAAAATACCTCAGTTAAGCGCCGATATAAAAGGTGTAATTTTATCAGGAAGTCCACACAGTGTGCGTGAAGAAAATCCACCAAAACCGGATCTTTCGGCCATTAAAGGGAAATTACCTCTGCTGGGACTTTGTTATGGAGCGCAATACCTGGCGCATTTTTACGGCGGTGAAGTTGGCAAATCAAGTTCCCGCGAATACGGTCGCGCACATCTCGAAATTAAAGATCCTAATGTTCCTGTATTTAAGGATGTACTCACTGATTCGGTAGTGTGGATGAGTCACGCCGATACTATTTTAAACATTCCTTCTAATTTTAAAGTTATTGCCAGCACCCACGATGTTAAAGTGGCTGCATTTGCTATCGAAGGCGAAGAGACCTTTGCTCTGCAATTCCACCCGGAAGTTTATCACAGCGCCGAAGGAACCAAGATCCTGAAGAATTTTGTTTACGGTGTTTGTAAATGTAAAGGTGACTGGACCCCCGATTCTTTCATCGACACAACCATCAGCGGCTTGAAAAAACAGCTTGGTGACGACAAGGTAATTCTGGGACTAAGCGGTGGCGTGGACAGCAGCGTTGCTGCTTTGTTGCTTCATAAAGCAATCGGCAAAAACCTGCATTGCATTTTTGTTGACAACGGTTTACTTCGTAAAAACGAATTTGAATCTGTTTTAGAGTCCTATAAACATATGGGACTGAACGTAAAAGGTGTAAACGCGAAAGCGAAGTTTTACGAAGCCCTGAATGGTGTTTCAGATCCGGAGAAAAAACGTAAAGCTATTGGCAAAGTGTTTATCGACGTGTTCGACCAGGAATCCAAACTAGACAAGGAGGCTACATGGTTAGCGCAGGGAACGATATATCCCGACGTTATTGAAAGTGTAAGTGTAAAAGGTCCTTCCGCAACTATTAAATCGCATCACAATGTGGGTGGCTTGCCAGACTATATGAAGTTAAAAGTCGTTGAGCCCCTTCGTAGTTTATTTAAAGATGAAGTAAGACGCGTTGGTAAAGCTTTAGGTCTGGAAGAGAATATTCTCAACAGACATCCTTTCCCGGGCCCCGGCCTTGCAATTCGTATTTTAGGTGAAATTACCGAAGAAAAAGTACGTATTATCCAGGAAGTGGATGCAATATTTATCGACGGTTTGAAATCACATAATCTTTACAAGGAAGTGTGGCAGGCAGGTGCAATTTTTCTTCCCATCCAAAGTGTTGGTGTAATGGGCGACGAAAGAACCTACGAAAGTGTAGTTGCTCTGAGAGCTGTAAGCAGTACTGATGGTATGACAGCGGACTGGTGCCATTTGCCATATGAATTTCTTGCAAAAGTTAGCAGCGATATTATTAATAAAGTCAAAGGTGTTAATCGTGTGGTTTACGACATTAGCTCTAAACCTCCTGCAACAATCGAATGGGAATAAGTATCATTTTTCACCAAGAACCTTCTCGGATTTGAACGTCTCAAAATATATAGGACTTAGAACAGTTTTGTGCTGTATCTCTTGTTTTTTTTCAAGCTTGTTACTCTCTCAAACGAAGTCAAACAACATTCAAACCATTGATGGAAAAAAATACTATATCCACAAAATAGAAAAAGGCCAAAGTTTATATTCTATTTCCAAAACTTATTCTGTAACGCTTGAGGAAATTTATCGTCTTAATCCCGACCTGAAGATAACGGGAGCAAAGGTGGACCAGGAAATAAAAGTTCCTTTGGTTGCTTCGGCTCCTGTGACTACCTCTCCGATTACAAAGACTCTGAGCTCTTATCCACAAACAGCTATAGACACAACAAAATACCTGGTGCATAAGGTTGCGAAAAGTGAGACGATCTATTCCATCACCAAAAAATATAATATCAACGAAAAACAACTTGCAACATTCAATCCGGGTTTAACACCTGTACTTCACGAAGGACAATTGTTGGTTGTTGGCGAAAAATTCAAAAAAAAATCAAGTGTTAAAGAGTCAAAAGAGCCAAAACAGGCCGTAGCTACTAAAACAACTCAGCCCTTGATCGATTCGAGTATTTATAAGCCGATTTCCAAGCCAAGAAAAACCATTTACAATGTCGGCCTAATCCTCCCTTTCCGCTTCGAGCAGACTTTGAGTATTGACCTAAATGAACTTTTGAAAACAAACAGCAGTTTCCCAAACATTCCTGCTTTAGCCATAGATCTCTATCTCGGCGTGAAACGCGCTGCAGACTCTTTAAGCGCTGCCGGATTCAGTGTTAATCTTGAACTGTTCGAAAGCGATGATAAAGATTCCCTGAAGCTGGCGCAGATCACCAATGATCCCAGGTTTAAAGATCTTGATCTGATTTTTGGTCCATTGTATGCAAGCGGTTTTAAAAGCATTTCCAAGGAAGCCAAGGCTTTGCATATTCCCATCGTATCGCCAATCACCACACAAAATAAGATTCTGTTTGATAACGTTTACATATCCAAAACAAACCCATCACAATTCACACTGCTTGAATGCCTTGCGGATTTTTGTATTGATTCCCTGGCTAAAAATAACTCAAATATTATCCTTGTTACCCTTTCTGATAAGGATAAAAAAGAAGCAGGATTCGTAAGTGCGTTTAAAAAATACTATAACGAAAGGCAAAAAAAACTCGGCAAGTTGCCAAAGGATACGGTAACAACAGTAACCGGAATTACCGGCGTTAAAACGGCATATAAACCGAATGTAAAAAATGTAATTATTACCTTAAGCTCAAACCAGGTATTTCTTGCCGACTTCACAACACAACTGGCGCTTTACGCCGACAGGAAAGATATTTTATTGTGTGGATGGCAAAGTCTCACTGAAACAGATAATATTGACCAGGAATACCTCAACCAATTTAATTTTACCTTTCCTTATCCTTTTAATATCACCAATCTTGGGGCATACACGACTATTGCAAAACCTTACTTCGAAAAGATGCAGACCATTCCCGGAGAATATTTTTATTTAGGTTATGACATGGCCTGGTACTATTTGAAAAATCTGAAAGATTTTGGTCCTGAATTTATACACAGACTCCAGGATCTTCCGATGGAAACAAACTACATGCGTTTTAAGTACGCAAGGCCCGATGCCCTTACCGGCTTTGACAACAGGGGCGTTTATATTTTCAGATACAGCAATTACCAGTTGCAAAAAACAGGATGGAAATAAACCGAGACCACATCAGCTCCTGGCTCAAAAATCTCCAGGATCATATTTGTTCCTCTCTTGAAATAGCCGATGGCTCTGCAAAATTTGAAGAAGAAAACTGGGTCCGCGAAGAAGGCGGTGGTGGTAGAACAAGAATTATTCGCAATGGAAAAGTAATTGAGAAAGGTGGGGTTTTGTTCAGTGCTGTTGAAGGTGAAGCTCCCGATTTTTTATTTAAAGAAAAAGAACATAGCACCGCGACAGGTGACAAAAAAGCAAAGCCACTGTTTTTTGCCACAGGTGTTTCCATTGTAATTCATCCACAGAGTCCGATGGTTCCCATTATTCACATGAACATACGGTATTTCGAAATGAATGATGGCACGCGTTGGTTAGGCGGAGGAATAGACCTCACACCGCATTACATAGTAGCGGAAGACGCAAAGTTCTTTCACCTTGAACTCAAAAAAGTCTGCGATAAGCATAACGCTTCTTATTATCCGAAATTTAAAAAGTGGGCCGATGATTATTTCTATATTAACCACCGAAAAGAAACGCGTGGCATAGGCGGAATATTTTTCGATCGTTTAAATACTGGTAACGATATGAGCTTCGAACAGAATCTGGCTTTTTGGAAAGATGTAGGTTCGGCTTTTGCGTCGATTTACACAGAACTCATCAGACGGAATAAAGACAAGACCTTTACCGAGCAAAATAAACAATGGCAATTGCTACGAAGAGGCAGGTACGTAGAGTTTAACCTGGTTTACGACAAGGGTACCAAATTTGGACTGGAGACAAATGGCCGTGTAGAATCTATTCTTATGAGCCTTCCAAAAACTGCAGGCTGGGAATACGATTACAAGGTAACCAGTGGATCCGAGGAAGAAAAAACTCTTAAGCTTCTGAAAAAAGATCTTAACTGGATCTGACTCTCTGAAATTATTTCTTGAACTTAAATATGACCAGCATCAAAAAGATGATTGGCAAGGAGCTAAGGAACATTCCAAGATAACCCTTTGGATATTTCTCCTGCTCGTTAAAATACTTGGTATAAAGAAATACGTTTATAACAGAACAAACAAAGCCAAGAAAAGAGAACATTACTCCGTAGTACAGGTACTGAATCCTGTAAATACAAAGCGTTGCAGCTATCCCAACAATAATTGAGAGATAACCAGTGAGTTTATAAATAAAAGGAATATTCATTACTCTGCGTAGTATGACATCAGGCGGCGACGCAATTTACTCGCGTAGTTCTGGCTTTGCCAATCTGTGTGATTATTAGTGGAATTGATGCACTTACCAAATTGTTTGATCCTGTATTTCATTTCTTCGCTCAACAAATTGAATAATTCCATTGCTTCATCGTAATCTGCAGCATTGCCTGTAATACGTGCAAAATGATCTTCCATACTTTCTTCAATAACCACCTGAGGTTTTTTCCCTTTACGCAGAGCCATCAGGTAACGATCCCTCACAATAAACGATTCCGCACTTGAATTAAGGAAACGTTCTTTGATTTCCGGTGGGAGATCGTAATCGTTAACCAGTTCATAATCCCACTCATCCTTATAGCGCTGCTCCAGATACATATGAGGCGCAACAAACACATGCTTCCAGTCAATAGGATATTGCCACAGATTGAAACGGCGTGAGTTGTTACCCAGGTCAACAATATTGAAGGTTTTTTTATTTGGCAGTACCCGGCTTCCGCGACCAATCATCTGGTGATAAAGAGTCAGCGATTTTGTAGCACGGTTCAAAATAATATTTTCAACTTCAGGTTCGTCAAAACCTGTAGTTAAAATACTTACAGAAGTCAGGATTCCATTCTTAGTCTTGCGAAACCAATCCAGGGTATCTACCCTTTCTTTATCACTAAATGTACTGTCGAGGTGTTTGATGGGATATCCCTTTGCTTTAAAACTCTCGTACACCGCACGGCTGGTCAGGATACCGGCATTAAATATCAAGGTTTTTTTATCCTTTGCAATTTCTTCATAAGCCTCAAGTAATTTTCCTTGCATGATAGCCTGCGTATACAGTAACTCGTGCGAACCAACAGTAAACTCTCCGTTATTACCTACCCGAAGAGAACTCAGATTCACATCATAGGAAAAAGTTTGCCCTTCACAGAGATAACCTTGTTCAATTAAATTAGA
Source organism: Bacteroidia bacterium (assembly GCA_016788025.1). Lineage (GTDB taxonomy): Bacteria > Bacteroidota > Bacteroidia > B-17B0 > Aurantibacillaceae > Aurantibacillus. Next base: position 2,264 of record JAEUTM010000333.1, on the reverse strand, counting down.
AATACTCTCTCCAACGATAAGTTCGCTATAGGTTTGATAAAGCGGAAGTTTTTTATTGCTGCTTAAAGGCGTAGCAGTAACACCAAGGATATTTACATCGTTAAAATAATGGAAGATCTTCCTGAAAGAATTGTTGTGGGCCTCATCGACAATCACCAGTCCTATGTCTTCAAGAAATTGATCATTTTCCTGCAAACGATTGTTAAGTGTTTCAACCAGCGCAATAAAACTGCTGTAGTGACTTTGTTGCGGTAATTGTTTCACATCACTCGTAATTACCTTATTAGAAATTCCAGCCTCTGTTAAAACGTCAGACGTTTGTTTTCCAAGTTCGATACGATGCGTTAAAATAAGGACCTTGCGTTTGTGCTTTTCAATATAACGTTTAGCAATCTCGCTGAATATAATGGTCTTACCTCCACCGGTAGGCAACTGGAACAATAAATTTGCATTTGGAGGAAGCTCCCCCAAACGATTGAATATTCTTGTAACGGCTTGTTCCTGGTAAGGGTAGAGTTTCTTTGATTCTGCAGCTTCTAGGGTTTCTTCCATGTAAAAAAGGCAATTTGCAAATATACTGCTAAAGGAGCCAAAACGCTAAAAAAATATCAAATAAAATGTGAAGATTTAAACAAATGACGAGGGTTTACAGTCAAACTCCTAATTGTGGTATCTTAGGCCCCCTATGAGTGATAAAATCCGGTTTTTGCTTCTCAGCCTCTTCTCTGGTCTTCTTCTGGGCCTCGCCTGGTACTGGCATTTAACCATTTTTATATTCTTCGGATTCGTTCCTTTGCTTCTCATTGAAGATCGAATTCATTCCGCCGACTTCCTGAAACCAGGCATCTCTCTCCTGGGTTATGCCTATGTGGCTTTCCTTACATGGAACCTGATTGTCACCTGGTGGATTGTATATGCCTCTGTTGGTGGGGCTTGCATGGCTTTTGTGTTTAATTCTCTTTTCATGGCATTAGTTTTTGTACTGTATTCCACGGTAAAAAAACGCATTGGCGCCTTTGCCTCCCCCTTTCTGTTAATCCCGTTCTGGCTGGGTTGGGAACACATACACACATTGTGGGACCTTACCTGGAGCTGGATGAACATAGGAAATGTATTTGCGTTTAAGCATCACTGGATCCAATGGTATGAAATTACAGGTGTTTCGGGAGGAACACTCTGGGTGCTTTGTGTAAATATTATCGTCTTTAAAATTCTCAGAACCACAAGGTCTTTAAAACTTTTTTCTAAGCCGGTCCTAAAAATCGCCCTGGCAATTATTTCACCAATCTTATTGTCTTACGGTGTGGGCATTTACAGGGAAAAAGATACGGAATCACACGGCACTCGTGTTTTGGTTGTGCAACCTAATGTTGATCCTTACAATGTAAAATTTTATTTGGATTACAAATCTCAATTCGTAAAAATGCTGAATCTGGTAAGACCTGCTCTCACAAAACAAACCGAATATCTGGTGTTGCCGGAGACTTTTATCACAGAAAATATTAATGAGACTTCGCTCTCAAATGATCTAACAATAAGAGGGTTTAGGGATAGCCTGATCCATAAATTTCCAAATCTGAAAGTCATAGTAGGCGCGAACACACACGCTTATTATGAGAATGTTAGTGAACCAAGCGCTACAGCAAGAAAAGATAAAAAGAGTGGCAAATATTATGATGTATATAACAGTGCTATCTATATCACTTCTGAAAAAACAGAATTATATCACAAGTCGAAACTCGTTCCTGGTGTTGAACGCATGCCCTTCCCTGCCCTCTTAAAGCCCCTGGAAGGTCTGGCCATTGATATGGGCGGCACCATGGGCAGTCTGGGCACTCAGGAAGAAAGAACTGTGTTTCGTGACTCTTCGACTCAAACCTCTATCGCTCCGGTAATATGTTATGAAAGCATATACTCAGATTATAACACTGGGTACATCCGAAATGGAGCTGACTTGATTTTTGTTATTACCAACGATGGTTGGTGGGAGGATACGCCAGGATATAAACAACATCTTAATTATGCACGATTGAGAGCTATCGAAAACCGCAGGGAAGTTGCCAGAAGTGCCAACACGGGTATCAGTTGTTTTATTGACCGGTTCGGAAACATAAGCGATCAAACAGACTGGTGGAAAGAGGCTGTTATTCAAAAAGACATGTATCCGACAAAACAACTGACTTTTTTTTCGCGTTATGGTGACCTTCTATCTTACTGTTCGGTTTTTTGTAGTTTAATGTTAATTATTACGAATATTTACTTTA
>JAEUTM010000328.1 GCA_016788025.1 Bacteroidia bacterium | reverse complement strand
CAACTATTTCGTATCCCTTTCCAACTGCTTCTCCCCCAGGCTACGGAATACAAACAAATTCAACAAAGCTCTGGCGTGACGCTTCAATGACATCTCCAACTTGTCCAGGCAGCCCTATATGTAACTTGACCGCTGGAACATTTCAGTTTAATTTTTTTCAAGCCTTATTGAACGAAATTCCTAATCCTAACCCTTGTGTTACAGGAAATACTTCTCATCAATATGCAGTCTGGAATGGACCACAGGCGAGTGCGGGCGTCAACAATATGTTTACTGGAGACAAAATCATTGGATACATCAATACGTGTAACTCAGTTGGATATATTGCCATTGATTTTGCTAGCACAAGTTTTGGAAGTACTCAGAAAACCAATTTATATAATTCACTTAGTAATTTATTTAATGGTCCTGGACTTGCAGGCACGCACACTACATCTTCAATATTTATGCAGCCAAGCAGCAACCAGACAGATTGCAGTTCAAGTGAATTAAAAGTCGATTTTGGTGTCTATAATGGTAGTACGCTCGTTGCAAGTTACCCGGCAAAAATTACAGGATCTTTCTTAAATGGCAAAATGCTCCAGAATTGTCAAAGTCCGAACGGAGGTCCAATTAATTACACCTGCGGTAATTTACCCAACACCAAAGTAAATCCTTTTGTAAAAGGTATAAAAGGAAACTGGCGAGTTAAATCACAATATTCGTACTTAACAGACCGTGTTCAGAACATTTCAAGTGGAACGAACGGTACTAACACGGATATCCGTAAAGATGGTTATTACAAGTCCTTCAGAAATCTCTACTTAATTGTTGATTCAGCTTCAACGACACCACCTTATCGTGATTGGACAATCCAGGCAAATAGTGGCAATTATAAATGGGTAAATACGCTCGAAACCACTAAATACAACGAAGCGGGCATAGAAGTAGAAACTAAAGACGCGCTGGGAAGATATTCTTCTGCGGTATATGGCTACAATGACATGTTGCCGGTTGCCGTTGCAAGTAATGCACAGCTGAGGGAAATAGGATTCGATGGTTTTGAGGATTATGATTTGTTTACGCAATGTACCCGCGAACCTCACTTTGCGTTCCGGAAAGCTGTCCTATTGAATTATGCTCAAAGGAATTCACAGCATGCACATACGGGAAAATGGAGTTTGTGTGTTAGCAATACTGCGAACAATGTAACCATGTACAAAAGTATTTCTGCAACACAACAGCAAGCTGCCACCAGCACAAACTACGTTAATTACATGACAGGTGATGTGGATTTTGTATATCCTTTCTATCCGGTAAGTTCAAATGCAGCCGGCAATATTTATTTGGTTTCTTATTGGGTAAAAGAATACGGTGCGGGAGGAACGCCTCCGTTGGACTATACCAATAATTCGATAACCGTAAAACAAGCGAATGGTACCTCCTTTACGACTGGAAACTATAAACGAAGTACAATTATTGACGGCTGGCAGCGGGTTGAGTTTACTTTCACTATTCCATATGGCTTTAGTGGTCCCCTCAATATCAGTCTTGTAAACAGCAGCAGCAATAGTAATCAGAAAGCCTATTTCGATGACATCCGCATTCATCCAGCTAACAGTAAAATGAAATCCTTTGTCTATAATCCTTCGAATCTGAAATACATGGCTGAACTCGACGAGAACAACTACGCATCTTTTTACGAGTACGACGATCAGGGGAATCTTGTTCGTGTGAAAAAAGAAACGGAAAAAGGAATAATGACCCTCAAAGAATCAAAAACCCATTACGCTAATTAATCATGAAAAAGAATATCATTTTCCTTGCGTTTATACTGACCTGCTTCCTAGACAAGGCTGGCAACGGCCCCGCACTTAGAGACGCCAAAATAGATTTCAAGAGAACTAATGAAGCTTATGCCAAGCTAGAAGGGATTAGTATGGACACGTATTACATTGTTTACGACGATCATCAATCGAAAAGTGCTCTCGAAGGGAAAAACGGCAGCTTTATCAAATATAGAGAGAATACCTACACGATGATTGACGGAATTGAAATGCTGTCTATCGGTAAGATGCTAATCAGCGTTAACCCCGACATTAAGTTGATTACCATTGGAGATAACAAGCCACTGGAATTATCACCTCTGCAAACGAACCTGGATACAATTCTTGCTTTGTGTGATGATATCAAAGTAGAGCAGGCAGGTATGAATGAAAAAAAATATAAACTGTACTTCAAAGACGAACTGGCAGAATATTCCGAAATGGACGTACATATCGATACTAAAAATCTCAGATATGTAAAAATTGTACTATTCTATAACACAAAAATGAATCTTCGGAAAGATTTTTACGCAGAGGAAAAAACACCCAGACTGGAAATTATCTATAAAAATTTCAAACTGGTAAATCAGCAGCCTGAAATTTTAAATCCTGACCTATATGTTTTAAATATAGATGGAAAATTAAAGCCGACCGGTAAATATTATAACTATAAAGTTTCGGATCAGCGCAAACAATCAATCGTTAAAACCAAAAAATAATTTTATGATGAGCCCAATGAAGTTCGATCGCATTAAAAGCAAAAAAGTAGTTCGCCTTCTCTGGCTATTGGTATGTTTGCTTGGTATTGTCATTCCATCCATGGCGTCTTCTGAAAAGGGGTCTTCGAGGATGAATCTTTCCAATTATAACAGCACAACTAATAACAGCATTTACCTGGAGGACGAAAAGTTTGCGACCATATTCGCAAACATTAATAATCCTTCCGCTATTGGTTTTTTTGACAAAAGTTATAGAAGCAATTTTATTTTTGGAATAGATCGTACTGTCGGATCTCTGGGTAGTATCAGCTCTTTGTTAACCAACAACATGTATAATGTGCAGATAGACGTTCAGCTTACTTACCAAACCATGGCGCCATCTGGCCCCATCCTCTTAAATACCGTTCAACAAACAAGCTTGATGACCTTCACGTTGAATTTCAGTGGTTTTAATACACACAATAACTCATCAGCACCTGCAACAGAAACCGATTTTTTTACCTATAGTTTTAATTATGCATACAAGGCCATAGCTGTAATCAGTGCAATTCGCATCTATGATCCTGCGAATCCCACAACGCCTTTATCAACAACAAGTATTCCCGCGAATCTTTACATAGAGCTTCAGACTGAGGCCGAACGTTATTATGACCTGGGACCTGTTTTTGCTAATAATTCCGACCTCAGTAGTCAATATTTATCGGCGTCCAATGAAATAGAAGTGAAATGGAAACGTATAGCAGGAGCGGAGGCCTATGAATTAGAGTGGTTGTGGCTTGACGAATTTACTTATGGAGCAGGAAGCAATCCTCCTGCGAACCCCTTCTGGACGACCTATCCCGAGCTGGATTTTAAAAATAACTCAACCCGGGTAAGAACGGATCAAAATTCTTACAGGATCAGTAATATTTATGAAAGCGGTCATATGTTTTTCCGGATCAGAGGTGTTGGTCGTGCCAATACTCCAAGTAACTTGGTGTTGAATGGTAGTCCGGAGATTTGTGACAAGTATACCGACTGGACCTGGCCTGATATAAGCACTATAGCATCACAGCCCTCAAGTTTTGGTACGGCGGGCGTTTCTGGTGCATCTGTACCGTGGTATATTGATCTTAGAACTCTTGCTCACGAATCTGACAAAAATTGGGTCTATACAGGTTTATATTCCGAAAACGGAAAAAAGAAAGAAGTAGTGAGTTATTATGATGGAGCTTTTTATAACAGACAGTCGGTAACTAAAAACAACTCCGATAACGTAGCTGTCGTAAAAGAAACCTACTATGATTTTTCTGGACGACCGACAGTTGAAACCTTACCAACACCGGTAGCCGACGCTAGCATAAAATTTTACCAACAAACTGTAGGTGGAAAAGTAGCATTTAACTTTAACAATGGAGCTACCAAAGTGTATGATAAATATGTGTTTTCAGTGGCTTCTTCAGCTAATGCTTGTGCCATTTCTCCGAATGGACTTGACAATAATTATGGAACAGGGAAATACTATTCGTCTAACAATCCTTTCATTAGTTCGAATTACAATAACGGATATACGCCGAACGCAAATAATTTTCCATTCACACAAACAGAGTATTTACCTGACAATACAAACAGGGTAGCCAGGCAAGGCGGCTTAGGGCCTAATTTGCAGATAGAGCAGGGTGTAAACCCAAAGCACGATACGCGCTATTTGTATGGGACGGTGACACAGGATGAGCTTGATAAATTGTTCGGTTCAGAGGCAGGTTATGCCAGCCACTATTCGAAGAAAACGGTAATAGATCCAGACGGTGTTGTGTCAATCAGTTACATGGACCAGGATGGAAGGGTAGTGGCAACGGCCATTAGTGGTAATACGCCTTCCAACCACGAACCTATCTTAACATCAAATGGCACCAACTTGTCGACTTCAGGAGCGCAGACAGAAACAGATCTTCTTGGTAAAGCAGATCCGGGAGATTATGACACTCCAAACGATAAAAACGATTTGCAGAGTGACGCTTTGATATTTACAACAAATCTGACACTTGAGAGTGCCCAGACTTACTATTTTGATTACACCCTCTTAAGCACAAATTGTTATCAGGCTACTACAACGGTGTGTTACGATTGTGTGTATGACCTGGAATTTGACATTCTAGACAATTGTGGAAATCGTCCTATCGGATTCACGCCTATCAAGTATGGTCTTGGAACGATCACGGGAACTTATCCGAACATCACCAGCAATCCGACACTTAATATCAACCAAACCGGAGGCGACAGCAATGTAAACTTCAGTTTCCAGCAATTGCTACCGGGGCAAACGGGTACTCTTTCTGTAGCCCTCGACGCGGGTGTGTATACCGTTTTGAAAAAATTAACGGTTAACAAAGATGCACTAGATTGGTACACGAATGACTATATTAATCATGTTATTAAACAAGCCAGTGCATACGATACAGATGAGCAATTGAATCTCAATGTGGCGGGTTGCGAAATGGATTGTAAGGACTGTGCTGTCCATCTGGGCACTCAAAGTCAGTTTGTAACCAATCTTTTAACGAATAACCCTAACCTTACGACCGATCAGGCAGTTTCGCAATACAAAAAAGCGGTTGCTGCCTGTTATGAACCTTGTAGATATGATGACTACTGTAGCACGGTTATCGAAATGTTATATGCAGATATGTCTCCAGGTGGGCAATATGCTGAATTTACCGGAGCTGCTACAACCCTTACCAGTACTTCCCAACTTTCTATCTTCAGCTCCGATTGTCGTTTACCAAGAAAGGATGTAAATAATACCCTGGAACACTGGCGCTATCCACAAAGCTATGACGACCCGTCTAAGTATTTTTATCTTGAAGAGGACGGTACAAAGGCAACAGTTAGAGTAACCAGACTGAATAACACTGCGCCTTTTATTTACGATCCTCCTTTATACAATGGAACGCTTTACAACAGCTCAACTGCATCACCGACCCTAATTGCAGGTACAACGAACGAATACATCGTCTACCCACAATTTTTATTTTATCCTGGCGACTTTGTACAGAGTTTTAAAGCAAACTGGGCACATTCTCTTATCAAATATCACCCAGAGTATCCCTACATAGAATGGTGTTCAAAGAACAGGAGTAGCGCAATTACACCACCAGTTTATATTACGGCCAAGGACTATGATCTGAACGGTAACTATTTAAATACCAATAGTTCATTTGCGATCAGTACCAGTTTTGCTTACGACTCCTTACACGCATCCGTAGATGACCTGGATGATATTGTAAGTAGTTCATATCCTGTATTATTTAATCCTTTGCAGTATGATCCGTATTGGTTGACCTGCGGTAAATATTATGTGGCTTCCGCTGCCAGCAATCCTGCTTATACAATGGGAGTAGTTCACTTGCCAAATCCGGCCGAAAACACGGATAATACTGGAACCATAAGCCAGTGTCAAAGTATTAACTCTGCGAGCCCCGCTGACTTCACATCCTTTGATCCGATGTATTTTAACGAACGCAGCTATAAAACGGCAAACAATCGTTTCCTGAATTACAAAGGAACTGGATACAGCATTATACAGGTGGCTGCATTTTTAGCAACCAACCTTGCGGGACAACCAGGGCAATCTATGAGTGCTCAGATGATCAAACTCCAACAAAACGCCGGTGCGGGATATCCTTCGGCAAGTTATTATCCAAGCTCTACCTCAGGTGTTAATCCAACCTTCAGCGATCCGATGGATTATAGATGGATAACTGCGCTTAGCAAACAAAATGTGGCGAATGCCACTTCCGATGATAGTTATAAACGCAAGGCCTGGGATAATTTCAAATCTCTATATGCATCTCTGAAGCAGGAAATGCAAAGCGAAGCAGTTGAATCTTATGTGATGAACAGCAGCACACGTGGATGTAATGACTGTATAGGCAAAGCAGATTTTGATGTTAACTCGGTGAAGTACACTACTACCAGCAACCAGATCATTCCGCAAATATTGTATTACTACGTTATTAATAATAATGTCAGTTCATTCCCGGCTAACTTTTTCGCATTCCTTAACTTCCTTACATCTGTCGCTTCCGTATCGGACAAAGACTGGTACAAATACCCCGCCGGACCGCCATATGCTTTGAATAAGGAACAGGTTTGTGGGTTAAATACAAAGGATCTTTATAAAGTTAAGACTAAACGTTACAATCTTATTGAAAGTTCAACAGCTGATCCCTCATCACTCGCTGCCAATGCCAGCGCCGGAATTTACCAGCAAACAGGTTTGTGTCCGAATGCCTACGATCTGCAAGGATTCTTAAATGGTATGATTCAAACAAATTGTTTTTTTAACACTTCTTACAATATTAGTGAGAATGTTCCGGAGTTCTCGCAAAATCTTTACCAGGCTATTTCCCAGGTAATTCCAACCCCTTTTGTTCCTGTCATGTACAATTACAATTCAGGATCTTCAACGAATTTAAACCTGGCAGCCAATTTATCTATCAATAGCACTAACTGCGCCTTTAATTTGACAATGCCCTCCAGTGTTTCCGGACTTCCATCTGGTATTAATAACTGGTCTAATTATAATGGCTCAACCCCGATTTATACTATTACACAATTTACAGCTCTTTTCCCGAGCAGTTCAACCGCCTTTACAATGGTTGTAACCGTTTCAAAATCTAATTCGGGCGGGGCACCAAGCACATACACCATGGCCATGAGTGGTTCTTCATGCCTTGATTTAACCAGTTGTACCTTTGTTCCTCCATGCAAGGCAAACGGAAATGGTAAAGCACTTAATGCTTTACTGAATACTTTTACCAGCAATTCATCTTTTCCAGCTCCTTATAGTGGTAGCGCATATAGCACAAACAATGCTCTGTTAAGCACTTCCGCAATTACACCATATAGCTATGTCTTTACAAATAGTTTTAAACCCCTTCTTGAAACTCCTGGTAACTCTAATCCAAATTGGATTTGGAACTACAATACTATTGGTAACTACATTGAAATTTCCGATGGTACAACTTCTAATAAGCGTTTAAAAATTGTATTTACATTGCCACCCAATGCGCCTAACATAAGCTGTTTTCAAAGTTTCCAGGATTTCCAGCCCGATCCATCGGGCACAACCGGCGCATTCGCAGTAAAAGGATCCATTTCAGCTGTGGCAAATTTTGCAGCTTGCCCGAGCGGTTTAACTCTTATAAAAGGGATGGTATATCTTGGCACATATAACGGATCTGCCTGGGTCTATTCTCCAATGAATGTGGGTGTTTGTGCTTTTGAATCTCTCAGTTGTAATACGCCGGAACATGAAGTAAGGGACGATATGGAAAAATGGGTACTCACTTCAGGCTCAGGATTCACTTCTATGCTAAACTCTTCTACACTCGACATTTCCAATAATTTGTTTCTGACACCGCATCTAAGGGGTTACCTGACTAATGCAGTAACGAATACTTCGGGTGGGCCGCAACAAAATTATTTCTGGTGGTACAAAGATCCTAACGTATCGAATACCAATTCAGATCAGATCACCGGCTGGATCACTGTGAACAATTCGCCATCTGCACCTTCTTCATTACCAAATACAGGTTGCAAGCTTGTGGTAAAACGAAAAAACACCGGCGGGACTTCGGTAAGCTCATTGCTCAGTAATATAGGTACAACTTTTACTTTGGCACCAGGACCTTACCTGGGTGGCAGTGTTTATGATTTTAAATTGGCGCCAGCAGGTGGTGCAACGACAAATGATTCATTGTTTGTGAACACCACTTGTTTCCCCATGAAAGCCTGTAATATTTGTACTAATGTTTCAGTCATTTCAATTAGTCCACCCTCTCCATATAGCTTTGCAATAAAAAGTAGTAATTCTTTTAACACGCAAGACTATTCAATTTATGATGAACAAAATTCAAGTTTTTCTATCAATAGCCAGTCAGGTCTTGTTAATTTTACTAACAAATCCGCATACATTTTTAGTAATTCAACTAGTAGTCCTACACAAGATTGGATTACACAAACATGCGCTCCGTCTTGTAATTGGGTTAATAATGGGCCACTTGGACCTGTGTCGTTATTTAACTTTTCCGGTATAATCTTTTACAAACATGATATTTGTCCGACAAATAATTGTTGCGCATTGACCCCAAATCGTACAACAACATATGAACAGAACTTTAACCTCCCTTATAGTGCGTTTTACAATCTAGGTATTAGCACTTGGGAGAATGCCTGGACTTCGTCATGTACGACAAATTCAGCTTTTAATGAAAATCTTAATATTTATATTGATAATACTCTCATACATAATGGCCCTGCTATCCCCAGCCTTCAGGTAAATCCTCCAATTCCTTTTGCATTAAACGCCGGTATGCATAATATTAAAATCGTCTATGAGAATAAGAATACAATGGACATGATGAATATCGAATATATTACTTTAAACAAAACGGCTAATGTAACTACAACTATTTCTGTACCATGTGCTAATTCCCAATGGCCAACAGAACCAATGCCAACCGCCGAATACGAAGATCCTTGCGCAGAATTTTTACAAGATCTCACCGATAATACTGCAGATGAAAAGTATGAAGCGGACCTCGATGCTCTGAAAAATGCCTTTATTCGAAAGTTCATCAAACATTGTCTTGGTAGAGCAGTGGAAACACTACGCATGAAGAGCAATACCAATACATACCAATACACTCTGTATTATTATGATCAGGCTGGCAACCTCACACGTACGGTTCCTCCTGAGGGTGTTAAACCTATTGACCTAAATGCCATCTTTAGTGGTACTAAAACGAATCGCAAAGCAATAGCTGAGGATCGTACAAATTATGGTACTTCTAAACAAGTATATACTAAGCATACGTTCCAGACTACATACACCTATAACTCTCTGAACCAACTGGTAAAACAGGAAACACCAGATGCTGGACTCACGCGTTTTTATTATGACAATTTAGGAAGGCTCTGCGCTTCGCAAAATGCACAACAGAAATTTGTGAGTATTACCAACAACAATGTATACAGCTACACGCGTTATGACGTTTTGGGCCGAATTGTTATGACAGGTCAGTTGGGAACTAGTGATTTTGAAAGCTCTTCCTGGTTGCCTGGTGGTCAGAGTCTTCAGGATGTACTTTCTAATTCTAACTATCCATTTAACCTCACGATAGCGAATAATAGCCATGTAGATGTAACGCAAACGTATTATGGTAATGAAGCGGGAACCTCAGTAATTAACTTATCCGGTTATCCACAGTTGAATCTTCGTAATCGTGTCGCAGTGACTACTGTTGAAGATATTTACGACGCCCAAGATAATACCTATGATCACGCTTCGTTTTTTAGTTACGATATACACGGTAATGTCAAAACACTTTATAGTCATAATTATGATATGACACGTTATTTCTTTTCATTGTATGGCTATGACATAAAACAAGTTAATTACTCCTATGATCTTTTCAATAATAATATAACATCGGTGCAATATCAGTACTCAAACGCACCGGATGCTCTAACTCACCGCTACGAATATGATGCGGATAACAGGCTCACGAACGTATACACAACCCGGAATTCCATCACCTGGGATCAGGATGCCAAATACTATTACTACCTGCATGGGCCGTTGGCACGTACAGAGCTAGGGCAACACAAGGTACAAGGTACAGACTACGCCTATACTATAAACGGATGGCTGAAAGGTGTGAACAGTGAGGCTTTGAAAGTCGCTAACGACATGGGTAAAGACGGTTACAGTACTTTGCAGGGATCTTCGAATTCCTATAATTTGAATAGATACCATGGTAGGGATGCTTTTGGCTTTGCACTGAATTACTACACGGATCCCTTTAATGGCAATACAAACGACTACGTTCCTGTAAATAGCGCAAACGCTTCGACCTCTACTTATTTCCTGGCAGCTCTTTCAAACAATACCGGTAATATGCCCGCTCTGTTTACTGGAAATGTTTCCCATATGTCAGCGTCTTTCCTGAATCCTTCGCCAACCCCAATTAATTTATTCAGTCTTAATACACCGGTGACAGTGAATAAATATGATCCTTATACTTTCCTGAAATCATTTAAATACGATCAGCTCAATAGGATAATACAGTCCAGGGTGTTGGCAGGTGCTATCGATGGCAGCAATAATTGGAATTATACTGGCACTTCGAATCTTGCAAACCAATACGCCGAGAATTTTACCTACGATCAAAATGGTAATATTTTGCATACAGACAGGAAACTAACTAATCCTACTGGTACCTTTGATAACCTGACTTATTATTACTATGATATCAATGGAATAGCTTTCAATCCTGCTACCCAGGCACCGGGTATCGTCCCTACTAACAAACTAGCTTATGTCGCTGATGCAGGCTCATCGGGAATGCTCTCTGATGATCTTGAAAATCAGAGTTCGGGAAACTATTCTTATGATAAGATTGGAAATTTGATTGGTGATGTTTCTGAATCCATTTCTTCCATTACTTGGAACGCATATGGAAAAATAAAAAGTATTACGCGCAGTAATTTCCCAACCAAGCCTAATCTTTCATTTAAATATGACGCTATGGGTAATAGAATTTCTAAGACGGTGTATTTATCTGCGACACACCAAGTAGTAACTTTCTATAATCGTGATGTTCAAGGAAATGTAATTGCTGTGTATGAATTGGATTTTCAGGGGAACACTGTGCCAAATGCTACTCAAGTACTAACACTTAAGGAACTTGATATATACGGTTGTAAAAGATTGGGTACTATTCATCCGGAACAAACCATAGGTTACATTGTAAATGGCGCGCAACAATATGTGGCAGGAATGAGCACGACTTCTGACCCTCGTCACTGGTTAGGTCAAAAATCTTATGAACTAGGAAATCATCTCGGAAATGTATTGGCAACAGTTAGCGACAGGAAATTCCCAGTTGCAATAACTAACGCCGATATAACCGAATACTTTTTGCCCGAAATGCTGACGGCGAATGACTATTATGCGTTTGGTGCAACAATGCCGGGTAGGCAATATAACAATGGAACTTACAAATACGGATTTAATGGTAAGGAAAATGATAACGAAGTTAAAGGTACCGGAAATGAACAAGATTACGGCATGCGAATCTACGATACCAGACTTGGCAGATTTCTTTCGGTAGATCCCATTACTAGCGAATATGCTGAACTTACGCCATATCAATTCGCAAGTAATAGACCAATTCAAGGAGTAGATAGAGATGGAGAGGAATTTCAACTTGTTACGGGATTTATTTCGGCTGCAGTTGATTATGGGGCGCAGGTAATTGCAAATTATGATGACCCTACCATTAAAAATCCTTGGACGGACAATATAAACGTATCCAGCATTGGAACTTCTTTTTTAGAAGGTGCCCTCACTTCGGGAGCAAGTATTGGAAAAACAATAGCAATTAAAACAACTGCAGCTGTTATCAATAATATAGTTGAGGTTAAGACTGATAGGAACGGAAAAGGGGTTACAAAAAAAGTAGAAACTAATGCAATTAAGATAATTAATAATACTGCCGTAGATATTGTCTTTGATGGAGCTATTGGGGTCGTTTCAGAAGGGTCTGGTCAACTTGTAAAAAAAGCACTTAAAAAGGCAAATATTAATGGCGGCACAATCTCAAAAAACACAAAGAATATAATGAAGGCGGTTGATATTGATATTACAAGAAAAAGAAATGAAACGGTTAAGGCGATAAGCTATAAAGTGCCAAAAACACTTCAAAATGCAACGGAAAAAGCTACTGAAACTAGATTAAAAGGAAAAACCTCAAAGACAAAGGACAATATAAAAGACGGGCGATTTGACAAAGTTGAGGCAAAATTTTAAAATAGTAAAGGTGTATATGTTTAAATATTGGAGAAGTCTCGAAAATTAAAAACGTTAACTTTGCTAAGAATGCAAGATCGAGGTGATCCTTCTAAGAAAAAACTACTAAAGAGGCGCAAAAGGTGGCTTAGTTTATTGTACCTCTTACCTTTTCTTTGTCTGGTTGGCAAATGTGGATTAGATATATATCAGGGGATTAATTCGCGTCAGTTATTAAAAGGTGAAACAGTGATTGATACAGCAGTAGTTATTGATGAAGTTCATTTTTTTCCGAACGGACATATATCTGACGAGCATACATATATGTATCAGTTTGAATTCAGCGGTAAGATATATAAGGGGGTCTGTCCTGATAGTTCTTTCTTGCCGGGAGATAAGATATTGATCGATGTCGTTGCCGAGTCTCCGGAGATTAATTCTTATCATGGATTTTATAAAGATAGTGATTAAAAATCTGTGTGTTTTCAAGTTAGTTAATTTAGCTAACGTTACAATTGTGCTTTATAACAAAGCAGGCAGCTTAAAATATCCTATGTAAACACCCTAAAACCCACTGGGTATAAATACAGAAATTCTATACTGATTTCCTTAAGACAAAAATTAACATCCGTTTTTCCAAGCTGATTATTAAGTTATTAGATTTTATTGCTTTTTTTAGTCGGAAAAAGCTCACCAGATTCTCTTACAACGCAGCACTGCATAAAACCCCTGTACGTCGCGACCATCCATAGAATGGGTAAATTAGAGCTATATCATGAACTCCACCCAAATCGAGAATGAACTGAAAAACCAGATCAGTATTGATACTGCCTGGCACTACGGCATTGTCCCGTATAAACTGGAGAACAATTTGTTGCACGTTTGGATAAGTGAAGAAAAATTCAGTGAGCAACTGGAAACCGAGTTGGAGATCATTCTCGGAAAAAAACTAAAACTTGTGCCTGAACCGAGTGACCACCTAGAACAAAAATTGCTCAGCCTTTATCCGAGAGCTTTAGGCGCTCCTTCATCTTTAAAAGAAAACCAGGTAAACTATCGTCTTAATGTTAATGATTCAAACTTCCTTGAATCTTTGGTAAAAGAAGCCAAAGACCTTCACAGTTCTGATATCCACATCGAAACTTACAGCGAGAAATGCAGGATTCGTTTTCGTGTGGACGGCGTTTTAATTGATCGTCATAAACTAAACAAACAAGAATATCCCACGCTTATAAATAAAATCAAGATCGCTGCTTCCTGTGATATAGCTGAGAAACGTATGCCTCAGGATGGCAGGATCCGCTTCAAGTTCAATAATAACAATCTCGATATGCGTGTCTCGATTTTGCCGACACTTTATGGAGAGAAGATCGTGCTCCGTTTGCTGGGAAGTGATGCCAGTCATATTGATATTTCAAAACTAGGCTTTAGTTCTGCTGAATTAAGCCGTTATGAATTGGCTGTTAAAAAACCGAATGGTATTATTCTCATTAGCGGTCCAACAGGTTCAGGTAAAACTACCACACTTTACGCGACACTTAAAGTCATCAATAAACCCACCAACAATATCCTAACCATTGAAGATCCCATTGAGTATACCCTGGATGGAATAAACCAGGTGCAGTTAAAGGAAGAAATCGGCCTGACCTATACGGAAGCATTAAGAACTTTTTTAAGACAAGATCCGGATATTATAATGCTTGGCGAGATCCGTGACGCGCAAACGGCTCAAATGGCCATTCGTGCTGCGTTGACTGGACACCTCGTGCTTTCAAGCATTCATACCAACTCGGCGTGGGGTACTGTATCACGATTGGTAGATATGGGAATTGCACCTTATCTGCTTGCGAGTGTTTTAAACCTTTCTGTGGCTCAGAGATTGGTGCGTTTATTATGCTCGCATTGCAAAAGAGAAGAAAGTTTAATGTACGCTGAATTACCTGGAAAATACGTCTCTCTAAATATCAAAACTCATTTTGTGCCGGCTGGTTGCAGCAATTGTTATTACAGTGGTTACAAAGGAAGAAAAGCAATTTACGAGGTAATCGATGTAACGAAAGATCTGTCCGAGTTAATCAAACAAAATGTTACGGACGTTGACGACTATTTAAAACAACGTAAAATTGACAAGCTGGCGGAAAACGCTTTGCAGCTTTTTAAAAATGGAGATACTAGCCTGGAAGAAATATATCCTTACCTGATCTCCGAAAATGGATGATATGAAGAAGTGCCTTACAATTATATTCTGCTTTTGTATACTTGGTTTCCTGGAAGCGCAGGATCGATTCGATATCATTGAAGAGAAACTTAATCAGTTAGCCAAAGAGTATCCCGGTGTAAATGAAAAGGTAGACCTGTCCTTAAATGCGGCGACTATCCAGGAGTATATTAAAACCATAGGCGCTGTAAATAATATCAACGTAAACGTAGATCCTTCGCTTGACATTAAACTAAGTAACAATTTTAGCAAAGTAACCGCTAAGGAAGTGTTTATTTTTCTCTGCAAACGTTACGACCTGGATATTCTCTTCGTCGGGCCTATCATCACGTTTACTAAATACGCCCCTCCACCTGAACCGGTGATTGAAAAAAAAATAAACCGCAAACAACTGGATATTACCTACGAGAAAACCGCAGATTTACTGACCTATGATCTGAGCAACGATACTCTTGGAAATGTAACAAAGCTCATTACAAAGTTGAGTGGGAAGAACATTATTTACGCTCCTGAACTTGCAAATAAAATGGTGAGCGGCTATATGCAGTCCGCACCTTTTAATTCTGCTCTCGAAAAATTAGCTTTTGCAAATGATATGAAAGTATCGAAAACCCACGATGATTTTTATGTATTTGAAAAAAAGGTGCAGGTAATAAATCCACAAAACAATTCTGACCAGGTGGTGAACAATCCCTTTGGTAATCTGACCCAGCCTAAGACGCCGGCATCAGATGATAAAGCGTCAAAAATTAAAATAAGCAATGGCCTTATAAGTATGGACGTTCAGAATATGCCAATCTCTGATATTGTGAACCAGGTTTCTAAACAATTAGGTAAGGATTATTTTTTATTTAATGATCTGAAAGGCAATGCGACACTTAAAGTGAACGAAGCACCTTATGAAGAGTTTTTAAAATTGCTTTTTAACGGAACAGAACTGACATTTAAAAACGAAGGCGGTGCTTATTTGTTCGGTGATCGAAACCTGGAAGGATTGAGACAGAGCAAATTGATTACGTTAAAGAACAGAACAATTGAAAAAGTACTCGATTTTATTCCTGGAGAGTTAAAAAAGGGAATAGAAGTGAAAGTATTTGAAGATCTTAATGGTATCATCGTTAGTGGATCGCAACCTCGTATTAATGAACTGGAGGCCTTTATAAGACATATTGATTTGGTGGTGCCAATGGTGCACATCGAAGTCATCATCGCCAATGTACAAAAAGGAAACACTCTTGCAACCGGTATTTCGGCGGGCCTTGGTACTAAACCGGCAACAACCACGGGCAGTCTAATTCCCGAATATAACGTTACGCTTAACTCTCAATCTATTAATAATCTCATTAGTGGTATCAATGGTTTCGGAGTGATCAATCTTGGAAACGTAACGCCAAATTTTTATTTGAATTTAAAAGCGATGGAATCAGACAATGTTTTAAAACTTCGTTCAACTCCACAAATTGCGACGCTTAACGGCCATGAAGCGAAATTAAGCATTGGTCAAACGGCTTATTACCTGGAAGTAAATAACAGCCTTGTAAATACGACTGCGCAACAGCAAAATTTATTGCAGGCTCAAAACTGGAAAGCGGTGAATGCTGATCTTTCCATTTCCATTGATCCCCAGGTTTCCGGTGATGAACAAATTACCATGACCATTAACGTGAAACAATCAACCTTTACGGCCCGTGTTGCTCCTACAGCGCCGCCCGGCACAACAAACCGCGACTTCCAATCACTCGTGCGTGTAAAGAATGGAGAAATGGTGATGCTGGGTGGACTGTCGGAAAACGAAAGTAATATGACCGGTAAAGGTCTGCCTCTGATATCCAGGGTTCCGATTCTCAAATGGATCTTCGGAGAAAGAACAAAAGCAAAACGTGATGATAAGCTCACAATTTTCATTAAACCAACGGTAATCTACAACTAATGTTCTGGGATAAATGGATACCGCGTAAATACCTCGTTAAATCCGAGGTTTTTGTTGTTGAGGTTTATTTCGAAGATCAACAGCCCGAATATCATTTTACCCATCTTAAGAACACCAATAACAAAGTAGCAGTTTTGGATGTGTTTACATCGAATGAACTGCGTCTACCAGCATTTGTACTTAAAAATAAAATACCCCTGGTTCTTATCGTAAATGGTAAAGGTGTTATTATAAAAAAGACAGACCTGAAAGAAAGTTCTGGCAAAAATCTTGAAGAGATCATCACTGCGAATTTGCCGGCTCTAAACGTTAATGATTTTTACATTCAAGTCTATAAACAGGAAAACGAAACGGGCTTTATAAGTCTATGTCGACGGAACATAGTAGATACATTGCTGGAACAATTTAGTCAACAAGAGCGCGAAATTGCGGATCTATTTGTTGGCTCAGCATCGGTAATAGGATTACAACCACTGTGGTCAAAATTTAATACACTTGAGCTAAGTCACCATCGTGTTGAACTCACTAATGGGTTTCTGGATCTTATAAGTACGGAAACAAACAGCGATGAAAAGCCCCTGATAATAGAAGATATCGCACTAAGCAAAAATCATGTATTGGGCTTTGCTACTGGTGTTGCTTATTTTATGCAGCGTAAATTGGCAGACAGCAGTGCCTCATTCCTCA